>JBJTXE010000304.1:0-2227 GCA_046082075.1 Bacteroidota bacterium | reverse complement strand
AACTGCTCTACAATCCCCACATCGGCCAATTCTTGGGCAAACCTCAAGAGCAAGATTTCTCCTCGGTCTTTAAAAACAATCGTTCTTCCTCTAAAAAACACGTAGGCTTTAACTTTACTCCCTTCCTCCAAAAAATTTCGTGCATGAGACAGTTTAAAATTAAAGTCGTGATCGTCAGTATTCGGTCCGAATCGAATTTCTTTAACCACAATTTTACTTTGTTTGGCTTTAAGCTCCTTTTGTTTCCGCTTTTGGTTGTACATGAACTTTCGGTAGTCCATGATTTTACAAACCGGCGGTTTTGCATTGGGAGAAATTTCCACCAAATCCAATTCCTGCTCGTCCGCTAAGGCTAAAGCCGCTGAAACCGACATGACCTGAGGTTCTTGACCTTCTATTACCAATCGAATTTCGGTGGCAACAATCTTTTGGTTAATGCGGTGTTGATCTTCTTCAACTTTGCGAACAGGCCTTGAGTTTCTTCTCATTCAGTTATTTTTCGCTCTTTTTTTTTATTGTACTAATTCTCGTTCCATTTCTCGGATCACCAATTGTGCAAAATCCTCAACGCTCATTGCTCCAAGGTCACCGTTTCCTCGTTGACGCACCGAAAGTGTCGCTGAATCAGCTTCTTTTTCCCCAACAATAATCATGAATGGGTACTTATTCACCTCTGCATCCCTAATTTTCTTCCCTACTTTTTCGTTTCGTTCGTCAACAAGACCGCGAATATCGGAATTATTTAGCAATTCTAAAACTTTTTGGGCGTAGTCATTGTACTTTTCAGAAACGGGCAGCACCACAAATTGATCGGAGGTCAACCACAGCGGAAAATCACCGGCGCAATGCTCAATTAACACGGCTACGAATCGCTCCATGGATCCAAACGGCGCTCGATGAATCATTACTGGACGGTGTTTTTGATTATCCGAGCCGATGTATTCTAACTCAAAGCGTTCCGGTAGGTTATAATCCACTTGAATCGTACCTAACTGCCACTCTCGTCCGAGGGCATCTTGCACCATAAAATCAAGCTTAGGGCCATAAAAAGCTGCCTCTCCGTAAGCAATTTTGGTGGGTAATTGCATCTCTTCCGTTGCCTCAATAATGGCCTGTTCCGCTTTGATCCAGTTATCGTCGCTTCCGATGTACTTGCTTCGATTCTCTTGATCGCGCAATGAAATTTGTGCCGTAAAATTTTCGAAACTGAGCGTTTTTAATACATATAAGACAATTTCAATAACCTTTTTAAACTCCTCTTTTACTTGTTCCGGCCGGCAAAAAATATGCGCATCATCTTGCGTGAATCCGCGCACACGCGTCAAACCGTGCAATTCTCCAGATTGTTCGTACCTGTATACCGTTCCGAACTCAGCGAAACGGGCGGGCAATTCTTTGTAGGATCGAGGCTTTGACTTGAATATTTCGCAGTGGTGCGGGCAATTCATAGGTTTCAAATAAAACTCCTCGTTCGGATCTGGCGTTTGAATCGGCTGAAAGGAATCGGCGCCGTACTTGTCGTAATGTCCCGAAGTAACATACAATTCTTTATTGGCTATGTGCGGAGTAATTACTTGTTGGTAACCCGCAGCCTTTTGGGCTTTCTTCAAGAAATTCTCCAGCCTCTCCCGCAAGGCAGCCCCTTTAGGCAACCATAATGGAAGCCCCTGCCCCACCTTTTGTGAAAAGGTAAAAAGCTCCAATTCCTTACCCAACTTTCGATGATCGCGTTTTTTGGCCTCTTCCAATCGCTCCAAATAGTCATTCAAGTCAGCGTTCTTCGTAAAGGTTATTCCGTAAATACGCGTTAGCTGTTTGTTCTTTTCATCACCTCGCCAATAGGCGCCAGCCATGGAAAGTAACTTTATTGCTTTAATCGAACCTGTATCCGGGATGTGCGGTCCTCGGCATAAATCCGTAAAATTGCCTTGGGTGTAAAAAGTGATCGTTCCGTCTTCCAATTCGTTGATTAACTCTAACTTGTAGGGGTCTTGTTTTTCCGTAAAATAAGCGATGGCTTCGGATTTAGTCACTTCTTTTCTCACAAAAGGACTTTTCAATTTGGTGAGCTCTTTCATGGTTTGTTCTACTTTCTCCAAGTCCTTTTCGGTGAAAGAGTACTCCATAAAGTCAATGTCGTAATAAAAGCCGTTTTTAACGGGAGGACCGATGGCCAATTTGATGCCTGGAAAATGCACCTCCAAAGCTTCTGCCAAAAGATGCGCTG
>JBJTXE010000303.1:0-7045 GCA_046082075.1 Bacteroidota bacterium | reverse complement strand
CGCTACGCCGAATTTCTGTTCTTCGTCTACGATCATTAAGCCCAAATCCTTGAACTTTACTTTTCCTGCCACCACGGCGTGGGTACCTATGAGGATATCAATTTTTCCCGCTTTAAGCTTTTCAAGGGTATCGGAAGTTTCCTTGGCCGATTTGAACCGGTTGATATAATCCACCGTGCAGGGAAATTCTTTCAAACGCTCTTGAAAGGTGCGGTAGTGTTGCATGGAAAGAATCGTGGTGGGAACCAGAACGGCAACCTGCTTGCCATCGCAAACGGCTTTAAATGCTGCGCGAATGGCAACTTCGGTTTTCCCAAATCCCACATCACCGCAGACCAAGCGGTCCATGGGCAAGGAAGATTCCATGTCTTTTTTCACTTCTTGGGTGGCTTTGAATTGGTCTTGAGTATCCTCGTACATGAAGGAAGCTTCCAATTCATTTTGCAAATAAGAGTCGGGAGCAAAAGCAAAGCCTGGTTGCGCTTTTCGTTTGGCGTACAACTGGATAAGGTCGTAGGCCAGCTCTTTAATTTTCTTCTTGGTTTTATTCTTCAGTGTTGCCCATGCTTGGGTTCCAAGTTTATTCACCTTGGGGATGGACCCTTCCTTGCCCGTGAACTTAGAAATCCGGTGTAAGGCATGAATTCCTACATAAAGCACGTCGCCGTCTTTGTAGACCAAGCGAACGGCCTCTTGCGGTTTTCCATTCACATCAATGGTTTCCAAGCCCGAAAACATACCAATCCCGTGGTCGATATGGGTAACGTAATCCCCTTTTTGCAAATTGTACAACTCCTTGAGGGTTAACGCTTGGCTGGCTTGCCGAAAACCTTCTTTCAATTGAAAACGGTGATACCGCTCAAAAACCTGATGGTCGGTGTAACAAAGCAGGTTCAGCGAGGGCAAAATAAAGCCTTCGTGCAAGGCAAAATGATTTCGGATTAAAGAAATGGGCTCACCGGTATCCTCAAAAATTTGTTCCAGGCGTTCGAGTTGTCGTGGCTGATTCGAAAAGAAGTGTAAATCGTATCCCAAGGAGCGGTAATTTTCGAGATCTGACCGCAACAAGTCAAAATTCTTATTGAAGGATGGTTGAGGAATGCACTGAAAAGGTATGGTTGATGCCGCATACGATTTTGACCCTTGGCCCCAAAGAATCTTGGGCCTTAGGCTTAAGGCCTGTTGCAGTTGAACTTTATCGAGGAAGAGGACTTGAGGCGGGGTTAAGGCAATGAGAGATTTGGATTCTTGGTATAACTTATCCGCCTTTTCAAACATTTTCTGAAGGGTATCCTCCAAAACGTCTTGATGATGAATCCAACAAAGGGCTTCAGGACCCAAGTATGAAAATAAATCAGCGACTTCTTCCAGTAGTTGGCTGGACTGCACGTTGGGAATGATGTTGAAAAAGGCATAATTCGTTTGGGATAGTTGCGTTGAAGCATCAAAGCCCCTAACCGACTCTACTTCGTCTCCAAAGAATTCCACGCGGTAAGGCTGATCGGAAGAGAAGGAAAAAACGTCCAATATTCCTCCGCGAATGGCGAACTGTCCGGGTTGGTAAACAAAATCCTCGCGTTCAAACCCGTATTCCAAAAGAAGCTCATTCAAAAAATCCATGGAATACTCCTTACCCACTTCGAGTTTCATGGTATGGTTGACCAATTTCTTTTGGGTGGGTACTTTTTCAAACAAGGCTTCAGGATACGTCACTACGAGAAACGACTTATCCGAATTCATTCGCTCCAACACTTCAGCGCGATAAACGACATTCGCATTATCGGTTGCTTCCAATTGATAAGGGACCTTCATAGAAGCGGGAAAAAAAAGCACTTTATTGGGGTCGTTGTACAACGCTTGTAAGTCGTTGAGGAAATAGGCGGCCGATTCTTTATCATCGAGGATAAAGAGGTGTTTTCCTTCTTTAATTTTACTGAGAGCTGTTGCAAAAAGGGCAATCGACGAACCCTGCAATCCTTCCCAATACAACGCTTTTTCCCCGCTACGCAAGTGTTGAAGCGTTGACTTTACTTCGGAGGATTGTTGTGCTAGCGAAAGCGCCGAGGATTTTTCCATGCGGACTGCAAAGGTAGGCAAAGCTCGGTAAGGAAGGGGATAGTTACCCCAAAAAAGACATAGCTTTTTCCACCATCAATTTAGAACCAACGTAATACGGTATGCGTTGATGCAATTGAGTAGGTACAATGTCCAAGATGCGATGTCGACCGGTAGTAGCTAATCCTCCAGCTTGCTCCGCAATGAAGGCAAGCGGATTACATTCGTAAAGTAGTCGCAACCTACCTTCGGGCGAGGCGGGAACCGCCGGATAAATGTAAATTCCCCCTTTGATAAGGTTGCGATGAAAATCTGCCACCAGTGATCCTATATACCGCCCGGAATATGGCATTCCTGTTTGGTTCTCGCGGCTTTGGCAGTATTGAATGTAGCGCACCAAACCTTGTTCGCATTCTTGAATATTCCCTTCGTTCATGGCATAAAGGCGGCCGTTTTCGGGCATGCGCATGTTCGGATGGGAAAGGCAAAACTCACCGGAGGAAGGGTTTAGAGTGAATCCATTTACGCCGTTTCCTGAAGAATAAACCAACATGGTAGAAGAACCGTAAAGGACATAACCCGCCAGAACTTGTTCCGTCCCGGGTTGCAGCATGTCAAGTTGCGTGGCTGCAGTTCCTTTTGGAGAAACCCTTCGATATACGGAGAAAATAGTGCCAATGGAAACGTTGACATCGATATTGCTGGAGCCGTCTAAGGGATCAAATAATACCACAAAATCACCTTCATTGGAAGAGGGGTTATCGAAAGCTACAAAGTCATCGTTTTCTTCCGAGGCTATACCGCAAACGATTCCGCATTCTAAAAAAGCGTTAATAAACGCACGATCCGCAACAACATCGAGTTTTTGCTGGGCTTCCCCTTGGACATTTACTTGTCCTTCTTGGCCGAGAATATGTTCCAAAAGGCCTGCTCTTCGAATTTCTTCGCTCAAGCCGTTTGAGGCTTTAGTAATCGCACCAATAATGACCTCTAATTCCTTTGCGGAAATAGGTTTTTTCATGGTTAAATAAACCAATTTGCATAAACCTCCTGCGTTTGAACAGGATTAAGAATCAAGACAGGAATCAAGGCGTCGTTCGTGATGATTTGCTGTTCATACTTGGCGTTGAATACGTCCAAGAAACTGTTTCGATTCAAATTCATGATGGCAATCAAATCCGCATCGATGCTTCGTGCATGGCGAATTACTTCATGATGAAAATCCTTGCTTGGAAGAATTTCTGCATCCATTTCGATGTTGCGATCGCTGAAATAACGCGTACAAAACGAAACGTGATCGGTGAGTTCTTCTTTCAAATCTTCGTCGGATTCTGAAGGGGTTACGATATGAACTTTTGAATTAAAATAACTCGCCAATTTAGCCACCGTTGATAATTTTTGCAGCGTTTCGCTGTGCAAATCCAACGGAACAACAATCGAATTGAAACCACCTTGCTTGGCGTGCTTCTCCTGCACTATCACGAAAGGGGTTTGAGAGCTGGTCACTACGCGCAGAGCATGGCTCCCAACTACATTTTGCCAACCCTGAGCGCCATGGGTCCCCATGAAAATCAATTCTGCTTGGTGTTCTTCAGCAAAAAGAGATATATCCTTAAATATGTTACCTACTTTTACATTGTTGGTCAGGGTTACACCTTCCTGCGCGTTCCGAGCAATGATTTCGTCAATCTTATTAACAGCATCATCGATTTTATCCGTAGCGTCAACTACATGAAGAATGTGGATGGTGGTGTGAGATTTTGCCGATGTTTGAATGGCATGTTTCAACGCGATATCAGCAACGGGGGTAAAGTCGTGAGGAACTATAAACGATTTGTGTTTCATAAATTAGGTATATTTCACAACAAAGTTAAGGGAAAGTTCCTACATTTAAGACACGAACCGAACTAATTTTAGATGATTTTCATCAGGTTTTATTCAAAAAAAGAGAGGAGTGAAGATTATTGGTAGATTGATAAAGAAAACTACGGAACTTGGTTATCGTAGGATTAACCGCAAAATGGTAGGTCATCAGCATCAGGAGGTTGTATTGAAATCTTTGATGATAAAAGCCAAACACACCGATTTTGGCATGTTCCACCGCTTTGATAAAATGTTAAATCGAAAGGATGTTTTGAGCCAATTTCAAGAGCAAGTTCTCATTCAAGATTACGAAGCCTTTTATGATCGCTGGTTAAAAAAAACCATCGAAGGCAAAAACGATGTTACATGGCCAGGAAAAATCAAATATTTCGCCCTTTCATCCGGCACGACTGGAAGTCCAAGCAAGCGCATTCCTGTGAGCATTGATATGATTCGTTCCTTTCAACGAAGCAGCATTCGACAATATGCTATTTTGCATGCTTTAGACTTGGACGAGTATTTTTTTGGTGCCTCTGGATTAGCGGTAGGAGGCTCAAGTAAATTGAAAAAAATAGGTGCTCGTTACGAGGGGGACTTGAGTGGAATTTTGAAAAAGCACACTTCGATTCTTGTTAAACCTATAACCAAACCGAATAATAAAATTGCTCAGATTTCAGATTGGAACGATAAGCTCAACGCCATGGTGGAACAAGCTCCCAAATGGAACATTGGTATCATTGCTGGGATTCCTAGTTGGTGCGTGATGCTTATGGAACGAATCGTCGAAAAATACGAACTGAAATCGATCCATGACCTTTGGCCTAACTTGCGCGTGTATGCCCATGGAGGAGTTTACATGGATCCTTACGTCGATCGGTTGAATAGAATTAGTTCCAAACCCATATTCCTCCTTGACACCTATTTGGCCAGTGAAGGGTACTTTGCCTTTCAAACCGGTCCGGAAGAAAAGGGCATGAAGCTGTTATTAAACAGCGGAATTTTCTATGAATTTATCCCTTTTGATTCGCGTTATTTTAACGAGGACGGGGAATTGATTTCAGATAGAAAGGCCTTAAGCTTGAGCGAGGTGAAGGAAGGAGTAGACTACGCCATGGTTATTTCTACCAACGCGGGTTTATGGCGATACCTCATCGGAGACTTGGTGCGATTTGTTGATATACGTGACCATCGACTCATCATTTCTGGGAGGATTAAACAATTTTTAAGCCTTTGCGGAGAACATTTATCCTTGGACAATATCAATCAAGGGCTTACCATGCTAAATCAACCAAGCGCGAAGGTTGGAGCGGAATTCACGATTGTCGTGGATAAGGAAAAACAATGCCACCACTGGTATTTAGAGCTCATAGATCCGTTATCAGACCCCAAAGTCATCATTAGTGAGCTTGACGGGTATTTAAGTCAATTGAACGATGATTATGCTTCGGCACGAAAATACAACCTTACGGAACCGCAAATCACTGTTGTGAAAAACGGAGTATTCTACGATTTCATGAAATCCTTTACTAAATACAGCTCTCAAACTAAAATGCCCAGGGTATTAAACGAGAAACAAACCAAAGACTGGCAAGCGTTTTTATCTCAATAATTAACCGATTTTACGTTTATTAAATAGGGAGTTTTTGGTAAAAGCATAGGAAAGGGTAAATTCCAATGAACTGCGATAGGCCCTCGAAATTCTTGCAAGCTCAAGGTCGTAATTGAATCCAAATTGCAAGCCCCCTAAGTCCACTAAAAAAGCGGGAGAAATCGTTCCTGTAGAACTTCCGTAAAGCCCACAACTCACAAACGCATCATTTTTTAAGCGGGTTATTTGCGCCGTTTGAGCCATTTTTATTTTCAAGAACAAACCGTAACGCCCAAGGTAATGCTGTCCTTGTAAAAGTTGTAATGTCTTTATTTCGATAGAATAAAGGTTGTCCAATGCTATTTCCGTCTCGGCATGGGCTCCTATTTTCATGTACAATCGGTCCAGGGTGATATCGTTATATCGAAGTTTAGGTCGGTTCAGGTGCTGTGCAAAAAAACCAATATTTAAAGCGTTCATTTTTCCATTACCCACCCCATTTCCTTTATTAATCAAGGCAAAAGAAACTCCGGCGGAGGCATCAATGTAATTGTATTTAGGAACCTGAGAAGGCTCATTTACGGGATTTGATGGATCGAAAATGTTACCATTCCATTGGGAATACCACTGCAATTTGGAAAAATCTCCCGAACGATTCGTGTATGAAAGCTGAATGCCCGCAGAAATTTTCGTTTTCGGTGACGTAACAAGATGTCCGCTCAAGGTTCCTCCAAAAGCACTGGTGCCAAATCGAGCATCTCCACCAACGTCGCGTAAAAAATGCATACCGGCACCTAGATAAGAACGGTTATTGAACTTGTTTTTTCCCATGGTTAGTTCAGCGCTTCCCATCGTTGAAGCAAAAGACGTCCCCGCACCGACCCATTGGTTTTTATGTTGCATTGAAAACCGTTCAAATCCATCGAAACTTCCCGCTGCAGAAGGATTTAACACCATGAGGCACTTATCGTATTGCGTAAAAAACAAATCTTGAGCTTGGTAAGAACTCAACCACAGAATAAAGCCAACGACCAGAATGTTTTTCATGGGTTAACGAATAAGGGTAATGTTCCCAGAATATACCTTTTTCTCTCCGTTAAGGAATATAACATCTGCCATGTAGGCATACACCCCGCTGTTGCAAGGCTTTCCTTCAAAATTACCGTCCCATTTCAGATTTTTACTGGAAGACTGAAACATGGTATTGCCCCAGCGGTCAAACACGTAAAACACAAACTCCTTCACGTCTTTACCCACAATAATGGAATAGTTTTCATTGAGGTCATCGCCGAACCCGTCCGGCGAGAAAGCCGTTGGAAAATGAATACCTATAGAACAATCCGGGGAACTGTCGTCTGGATCACAGGGGTCAAAAGGGCTACTACCCAAGGTCACTTCTTGACCGTCGGTATACCCATCTCCGTCGGTATCTGGATTGTTCGGATTGGTTCCCAGTATTCCTTCTTGGGCATCGGTGAGTCCGTCACCGTCCGTATCAATCTGACAACCCGGGAGGGTGTCGTCAGGATCACACGGATT
>JBJTXE010000302.1:0-3144 GCA_046082075.1 Bacteroidota bacterium | reverse complement strand
CCCATGAGCAATCCAGGCACGATTTTATCGCAAATTCCCAAGCAAAGAACGGCGTCGAATACGTTGTGGGATAGCCCAACAATCGCGGACATCGCTATGACGTCCCTCGAAAACAAGGACAAGTCCATTCCCGCTTGCCCCTGGGTAACGCCATCGCACATGGCAGGAACCGCTCCAGCAACCTGCGCCACGGCATCGTGCTTCAATGCATAGGAGCGCAGTTGTTTTGGATAGTCTTCGTAAACCTTGTGGGCAGAAAGCATATCGTTGTAGGCGGTCAAGATGCCCAAATTCTTTTGATCGTTTTTGGCAAGAACACTTTTTTCTTTGGAGGAACATCCGGCATAGGCATGCGCCAAATTCCCGCAGCTCATCGATGATCTTGCGACCCCATCGTAGCGTGCTTGTTCCATTTGTTGCAAATAAGCCTTTCGAAGGGTTTTACTGCGTTCGGTAATCCGTTCAGTAACTTCTAAAAGGATGGAATTCAATTTCATGGTGCGTAATATATTTCAGTCAATTGATCAAAGATATAAGCAATTGGAGTTAGTTCCCTTTTGGATTGCTCAAGTTTTAAGAATTTATCTTCCCCGGTAATGAAAAGAATTCGGTGCTGAAAACTTAATAAAAAAGGAAGGTTGGTGGAGATGCGTTGTCTAGGCTCGCTCGGGGCGTTCGTCCCAATGATCCCCAGGTGATCAGCGGTTAAGCCTTCCATAGAGGGGTTGTCTGAAGGGAACAAAGAGGCAAAATGCCCGTCGTTGCCCATGCCCAAAATCGCTATGGTTCCGTGATGAAATGGTTGATAATCCGCAGCACAATGCTCAATGCTTTTACGGTAGTTTTCGGAATCACTCACCATACCCACGAAGTGAACATCCGTTCGGTGCTTGAACAGGTTTCGAAGGTTTCCTTCGTTCGAGGAAGGGTCATCTATGGGTACAAAACGATCGTCGACCAATCCGAAGTGTGTTTGGCTAAAGTCTTGGGTGGATTGAAAAAGTTTTTCATACACCGGAAGGGGAGTTGTTCCTCCGGAAAGTAAAACACTTGCCGCACCTTGGTAGCGGCATGTTTCATGGATAATTGATTCCATTCGCTCGTACAATGCTTGAACAGCCGACTCGCGGTTCGCAAAATGCATCAATCCCTCCATGACTTCGTGATCCAAGACGTTCCAGGGTCTAAAATGCTGTCGCCGGGTCCCCAAGTACCTGCTTCGTACAAAACGTTGGGTTGATGACTTTGTTTCCAACTGTCGGTAACCGTTTCAATCCATTGCCATGCCGCCTGCAATTCGTCTTGACGCATGAACAAGGTTTGATTCCCTCGAATGACGTCGATGAGCAATCGCTCGTAGGCTTCGGGAAGGCGTTCCTTGAACGAATCCATGTAATCTAAACTGAGGGCGATCGGTTTATACCGGTATCCACCTGGTCCAGGAATTTTAGTCATTTGAATCAACTCTATGCGCTCTTCGGGTTGTAATCGAATAATGAGCTTGTTATTGTTGAGTTTCTCCTTGGCGGGGAAAATATTGTGGGCAATTTCCTTGAAATTAATCACAATCTCTGAGTACCGCTTTTTCATTCGTTTACCCGTTCTGAGGTAAAAAGGAACGTTTTTCCAACGGAAATTGTCGATGTAGGTTTTGAGTGCCACAAAGGTCTCCGTTTTCGATTGATATGCCCCAATATCTTCTAAGTACGAATTGACTTGCGTTCCTTGCACATTTCCACGGGTATATTGCCCTTTTACGGTATCCGTAAGCGCAGATTCTTTGCTCATAGGCCGAAGCGCTTTCAGTACTTTCAGTTTTTCGTTCCGTACCTCGTCTGCCTCTAAGACATGAGGCGGTTCCATTGCTACCAAACACAAAAGTTGCAGCAAATGGTTTTGAACCATGTCCAGCAAGGCACCGCTTTGGTCGTAATACACCGCTCTTTGCTCTACGCCCAAACTTTCCGAAACGGTAATTTGAATGTTGTCAATGCTAATGGAATCCCATGTTCTTTGAAATAAATTGTTCGCAAATCGAAGGACCATAAGGTTTTGAACGGTTTCCTTTCCCAGGTAATGGTCGATACGGTACACCTGATGTTCGGCAAAGGCTTGGGTGATTTCAAGGTTGATTTGATTGGACGATGCTAGGCTGTTGCCCAATGGTTTTTCCAATACTACCTTGCTCCGTTCGTTGATCAAACCGCACGTTTTCAGGGTTGTTGAGATCGGCCCAAATGCCGAGGAAGGCGTTGAAAAGTAAAAAATGGAGTCGTATTCCGGGAAACGGTTTAAAAATTCCGTTAACGTGGCATAGCAGGATACTTCCGCATTTTCTGCTTGAATCCACGTGATTTTTTGGTGGAATTTTTTCCACTGTTCGTCTGTTGCGGGTTGATCGTCAATGGTGAGTAAAAATTGACGAACCTTGGCGTCTAGTTCTTGTAAAATTGGCGTTTTGCGGGTAATTCCGACAATGTTAAACCGATCTTCTATTTGTCCGTCCAACATACGATGAAACAGGGCAGGATAGATTTTGCGAAAGGCTAAATCGCCATCGCCACCGAATACCACGACGTTGAATTGGCTGAAGGTTTCCGTATCTTTTGTTTTTTTAGCCATTGGATGGAATTGTGTTTGTGTCAAAAATACACTAAGTAAGCGTCAAAAACAAGGTAAAGGGTGAATTTCGTTCACGAAGCATTGTTAAAAAAGTACCAGCATGAAAGCAAAGAAGTTTAGTAGAAGTGGCTTAGCCTCAATCTAGGAGTAAAACCTTACTTTTGCAGTATGAAATTCTTCTTATTTTCTCTGTTTCTGTGGTTTTCTTTTGCCTCTTTTTCGCAACGCAACCAAGGCGAAGGGGTGGTTTTGGGAAAGGTCGTGGATCAGAAAACTAAGAACCCTTTAGAATATGCCAAGGTCAAGGTCTTGAATGCCAAGGATAGTTCCGTGTTGGGTGGTCAATTTACCGACAGTGAAGGCAAGTTTAACATTGAGGGTTTGCCCTTCTTGCCCATGTTGGTGCAAATAACCTTTGCGGGTTATGATACCGTTTGGTACAATGAGGTGATTCCTTCAAAAGAGCTTAGATTGGTGAATTTAGGCGAAGTGGTTCTGTTGGTTAACAACCAACGGGTGGTG
>JBJTXE010000301.1:0-2895 GCA_046082075.1 Bacteroidota bacterium | reverse complement strand
AATACATCCACAAAAATTTCCATACTGCTGCTAAAAGCTCTGGAAACTTTAGCAGATAATGTCACCAAGGATGCCGCTGGAATGGGCATTTTAAAGGAAACATTATTAACCGAGGCGGTAACGACCACCCTTTTACAGTGGCGGTGAGCGGCTACACTCGCAATAATATCCATCCAAGCGAGCAACTGTCCTCCGAATAAATTTCCGAGCGTATTGGTGTCGTTGGGTAGCACTACGTGCGTAGTGATAGAAAGTGATTCGCTGGCTTTCTTTGGTTTCATGTGATAAAGATACATTATTAAACTTTTCGTGTCTTGATTCGTTTGAAGAGAATTGATTTAGTTGTATTTTAGCGAAAAATAAAATGGCATGAAAATTTTCTTCTCCTTGTTCTTGATAGGTTCTTACTTGGTTTGTTTTGCACAAACAAAAAACCTGCACACTTTTGATCCCAGCAATGCCCGAGAAGGAGAGCGGGTAGAATATTGCCATCAACATAAAAAAATGGAAGCGCTAATGCAAAATCCTGCTTATCTGCAACAAAGGATAATTGATTCGTTGGATGAAATACATTGTGCTAAAAAACCCATAGAAAAAGGCGTTGTGTACAAAATTCCTGTTGTTTTTCACGTGTTGCACAATAACGGACCCGAGAACATTTCGGACGAACAGATTTTAGATGCCCTCAGCATTTTGAACCGGGATTTTAGACTTCTAAACCAGGATGCAAACAATGTTCAAGCGGAATTCCAAGGCATGCCTGCGGATGTAGAGGTGGAATTTTTATTAGCCACGAAAGCGCCTAACGGACAGTGTTTTAAAGGAATTACACGTACCGTAGATGCGATTACAAATAACGGTGCTGACGGCGGAGACCAAGTAGATGCCATTGTTGTTGGAAACGATGTTTACAACGGGGCTTGGCCCGGCAACCGGTACTTAAATGTTTTTATTTGCGGGGACATTGGAGGTGCAGCAGGATATACTACAAAACCCTCGGGTTGGTCGGCTACTCAAATGACCAATGGAATTTGGATATTGCACGATTACGTGGGATCTATTGGAACGAGCTCGGTAAGTTCTAGCCGTACCCTTACCCACGAAGTGGGACATTGGTTAAACTTGGATCACACCTGGGGCTCGAACAACAACCCAGGTAACGCCTCAAGTTGTTCTACTGATGATAACGTTCAAGACACGCCGAATTGTATAGGCGTACAAGCGTGTATTTTCTCTTCGAACACCTGCAATTCCGATAACGCTTATTGGGGATTTGACATTAAAGACAATGTTGAAAATTACATGGATTATTCCTATTGTTCCAAAATGTTTACCGCAGGACAAAGAACCAGAATGCGAAACGCGTTGCAAAGCAACAATACGGGGCGGGCCAATGTCATTTCTCAAGCCAATTTAACCTTGGTAGGCGCAGGAGCCACTCCTTATTTGTGTAAAGCCGATTTTTCTTCGAACCTCACCACCGTATGCGTTGGAGATCCGGTTCAATTCTCCGATGAATCGTATAATTTGGTCAACAGTTGGTCCTGGAGCTTCCCCGGTGGGACCCCCAGTTCAGCCTCTTCTCAAAATCCATTGGTCACCTACAATACTCCGGGTTTGTATAGCGTGACGCTCGATGCAAGCGATGGGGGAACCAACGATTCCGAAGTTAAGAATAATTACATCCGCGTTCTATTGGCCCCAACGACTATTCCTTTCTACGAAGGATTTGAAAACTACAGCACCTTAAATAATCTTATGAATTGGGAGATATACAATCCCGATGGAAATAATGCGTTTGATATTGATCACACCACGAGTTTTAACGGTACGAAATGCGCCAAACTGCAGAATTTTGGTCAAGCAGCAGGGAGCTTAGATGAATTGATTACCACCCCAATAGATTTGTCCGGATTAACGGCAAATCAAACCATTACCTTGAGTTTTCGATATGCTTACCGCAAGAAACTCGCCGCCGATAACGAGGCGCTTAAGGTGTTTATTACGGGAGACTGTGGTGATACTTGGGTTCAACGCAAAACCATCACGAACAACCAATTAAGCAGCCAAGCTGTTGCAACTTCATGGAAGCCGAGTTCACAAGCGGATTGGGTGACAGTTCACATGACCAATATTACAAGCACCTATTATCAGCAAAATTTTAGAGCTAAATGGCGCTTTGAAGGCAATGGGGGGAATAATTTCTATTTAGACGATATTAACTTGTACAACGGCGCCCCTTCGAATACGGTGGTTCTTGGAATGGAAACCTTGGAAGAGAATGTGAGCGAAGTCGTACTATTTCCTAACCCAGTTTCTTCCGAATTAAACGTAGAGTACACCGCTACAACAGCCGATAAGATGACAGTGGTCCTTCTCGATGCCAATGGCAAGCAGGTTCAGGCACATGAAATTCATTCTAATGCGGGAAAGAACGTTGTCATGATGGATACCCATGCTTTAGCGGCGGGTAAATACTCAGCTGTAATTTATGGGCCTCAAGGTCAGGTTTCGCGTACCTTCATTAAGCAGTAGGCAGATAGCGTCGCACGGTGGCGGCAAGCCTTTTACCAAGCTTTTCTTCTTGGAGTTCTCGAGCATCGCTTTCGAAGGATTTAGGGCTAGGGTAGTGTTGTAATAACCTTTCTAATGATTTTTCACCTACCCCAGGGATATTCTGCCAGGCAGAAGTAATAAAGGCGGCACTTCGTTGATTTCTATGATGCGTTATTCCAAAACGGTGGGCTTCATTTCTCAGATGTTGAAGCAACATGAGGCCTTGATTTTCATGGTCAATCACTAAAGGATCGGAGGCACCCGGGAGAAATATTTCTTCTAATTTTTTTGCGAGACCAATAAGGGGTACTTTTCCAAAAATACCAAGGCCTTGTAATG
>JBJTXE010000300.1:0-3596 GCA_046082075.1 Bacteroidota bacterium | reverse complement strand
ATGTTTTGAAAGAAATCGATTCGGTGCAAGCGCTCAGCAAAGCACGGGAGTTAAGCGCCTACAAAGAGGCTGAAATTAAAGTTTGTGCCGCAGAAATCATGGGCGATTTTGGAAATAATCAAGACCTCCCATTCATTGAGCAACTTATTCTTAACGGGGAAATGAAGGATTACAATCGTTTACGAGCCTTATTGTCGTATGCCTACCACGTTATTCGTAATGGAAGCGAGTCGATGTCGAATGCCGTTGAAATCATGACGTATAGTAAAGAAAACGGTAATCAATACACAGGCTGGTATTTTGACATGATTATGGAACGATTCATGGAAATCCTACAATCCGAACAAGAAGGAATCGACGAAGAGCTTCAACAACTCGGCAACAACAGCGAAAAAAACAAAATGCAATCCTTGAAAAATAAAAAGGCGAACCTAGAAAAACTGTACAATGGTTTATCGGTGATGATGGATGGAGAAGATTCCGGCTATTAATTTTAGTTAAAAAAGATTCGCTGTAATTTTAATCACTATATTTGTTTAAAATTTAAACAAATCGTTATGCTAAACTTAGGCGATAAATTACCGGAATTACGTGTTAAAAATCAAGAAAATCAGGACGTAAACCTGACAGAATTTATAGGTAAAAAACTAGCTCTATATTTTTACCCCAAAGACGATACCCCAGGATGCACTGCACAAGCTTGCAGTATTCAAAACGGCGAACAAAGGTTAATGGAAAGTGGTGTGACGGTAGTTGGAGTGAGTGCCGATACCGTTTCGTCGCATAGTAAATTTGCTACGAAGCATCGCTTAACTTTTCCTCTGCTTGCAGACACCGATAAAACCATTATTGAAGCTTTTGGAGTTTGGGGAACCAAAAAATTCATGGGTAAAACGTATGACGGAATCCATCGTAAAACGTATTTATTCAATGAAGCGGGAGAACTAATACATGTTGTAGATAAACCCGACACGAAAAACCACGCTGAAGAAATTTTAAAAATTTTCGGGCAATTTTAATAAACGTAAATCGATTACGTTCTTGAGGTCAAACCTTTGTAAAAAACAAAAACTATGTCAACAAAAGATGTTCAAAATGAAAAATTAAAAGCGCTTCAATTAACCATGGAGAAGCTGGATAAAACCTTTGGTAAAGGAGCCGTTATGAAATTGGGGGATAGTCCCGTTGAAAAAGTAGACGTGATACCAAGCGGTTCATTAACCCTTGATTTAGCGCTAGGGATCAACGGCTATCCAAAGGGCAGAATTGTAGAAATTTATGGCCCGGAATCATCCGGTAAAACAACCTTGGCTATTCATGCTATTGCTGAAATACAAAAACAAGGAGGTATCGCTGCATTCATTGACGCAGAACATGCCTTTGATCAATTTTATGCTGAAAAATTAGGTGTAGATGTAGCGAATCTCCTTATATCACAACCGGACAACGGCGAACAAGCTTTGGAAATTGCCGACAACCTTATTCGATCTGGAGCCATCGATTTAATTATCATCGATTCGGTCGCTGCGCTTACACCAAAAGCAGAAATCGAGGGTGAAATGGGGGATTCTCAAATGGGATTACAAGCACGTCTTATGTCAAAAGCATTACGCAAACTGACTTCCTCCATCAATAAAGCCGGTTGTTGCTGTATTTTCATTAATCAATTAAGGGATAAAATAGGCGTAATGTTTGGAAACCCTGAAACAACTACGGGTGGAAATGCACTTAAATTCTATGCCTCGTTACGTTTAGATATTCGTAAAGCGACCCAACTAAAAGACGGTGAAGAAATTATTGGAAACCGTGTTAAGGTTAAAGTGGTAAAAAACAAAGTTGCACCACCATTTCGAAAGGCAGAATTCGACATTCTTTACGGAGAAGGCATTTCCAAAATTGGTGAAATTATCGACTTGGGAGTAGAGCTTAACGTGCTGAAAAAGAGCGGATCTTGGTTCTCTTACGGGGAAACACGTTTAGGACAAGGAAGAGATTCCATTAAATCTATTCTCGCAGATAATCCAGAACTGTGCGACGAACTGGAACAACGCATTAGAACCGAATTAAGCAGTAATAAAGTTGTTAAAATAGAAGGGTAAATGCAAAGATTTGTGTAAATTTGAAAAAACTAAAACTTAATTGTTATGAAACAAACTTTGCTATTGTTATTCGTTGGGGTTGGAATTATGACCTTCACCGCATGTAAAAAGAAAGGCTGCACCGATAATGGTGCCGTGAATTTTAATTCTAAAGCTAAAAAAGATGATGGTTCTTGCTTGTATAAGCCCACTATTAAATTAAACGGGGCTGCGAGCGTAACCATAAATGTTGGCACATCTTATACTGACGCTGGAGCAACTGCCACCAACAAAGACGGATCTTCCGTTGCTGTAACCACTGACAACCAAGTAGACAGCTCTACTGTTGGGACGTATTATGTTAATTACTCGGCGACCAACGCTAACGGAACTACAACCGCGAAAAGAACCGTGAACGTGGTCATTGGCGCAGAGAACTGGACGGGACCCACTTGGGCCGTAACCTCTACGTGCAGCGGTACCCAATTCCCCGTGTCTGGAAGTCCTGCCATTACTGCAGGTGCTACGGCTGCTGACATCAACATTGAGAACTTTTTCAACCTTGCTGGTGGAACCGCTACAGGGACTATTAATGGCGCAGCGGTTACCATACCGCAGCAAACCATTAATACTCAGTTAGGAGATATTAATTTCTCTGGAAATGGGGCAATGAATGCAAGTGGAACACAAATTCAAATTACCTATACCTACGATAACACGATTCCCATCATCGGAGGATCAGGAACCTGCATGGCCGTTTACGACAAGCAGTAATTTATTGTTGAGTCATTGAAAAGACGGCTTAGGCCGTCTTTTTTTATGCTGTTAACTGAATAATTACGATAGAATTATTCCCTTTTTATTAAATCTTGGCAAAACGGCTAAATCTTCAATTTTTATCGAATCAGGTAAGAAGAGAAACTTCTTATCGTAAAGCACTTCATCAATCCAAAAACTGACCCAGTACTCGTTATACAAACCGAAAACTTCGGGAATAATTAATTCAATCTTAGCATATTCCTCCGGCAACAACACCTCCAGCGAATGCCTTAAAGTAGCTGTTTTCAAAGCCTCCCCTGACTGTATATTCTCCCCAAAACCAACACTGGTTACAATAATTCCTTCCATGATGTCTTTTCGATCATTGACCAAATAGACCGCATACTCTTCATTACTTTTCTCTTCCAATAAAGCCAAAAAAACACCTTCTACCTTGGGTATTAAATCTTTTGCTTTCATCTGCTTAAATTAACTCAAAACCGAACAAATTTATCATAGAGGCTACTAATAGCTTTTTCACTTGCGCTAAATCAACAGGTTTAGTCAACTCGTTGGCTAACGAAGTTACCTCCTTGTCGGAAATACCGCACGGAACTATTTGATTAAAATATCTCAAATCCGTGTTGACATTAAAACCTATTCCATGCATGGTAACCCATCGTGAACATTTAACCCCAAAAGCAGCAATTTTTCGGGAAGGATTGCCTAGAATCCAAACACCGGTCAAGCCTTCGATTC
>JBJTXE010000299.1:0-3282 GCA_046082075.1 Bacteroidota bacterium | reverse complement strand
TTCAGCGGTGAACAAGGGCTTGGCCTTGGGAATGCGCTATTTAGAAATTTATGGAAGCGACATTACAGATGTTTCACTTAATTCAACGATTCAGCAGGCGAACAATGATCTCATTGCTGAAGGATTGTCTTGTCAATCTATAACGGGTCTGAATGAAAATAAATCCGAAAATATATTTTCTATTTTCCCCAATCCTGCAAATAATTATTTAACCATTTATTTTGAACCCAATAATGGAACACAATTTAAAATTTTAAATGCATTGGGAGTATTGGTTAAAGAGTTTTTTATGTCGGAATCCTCTCAAATTGATGTTTCCGATTTACCGAAAGGTATATATTTCATCAATTCAAAAACCACAATTCAACAGACAACTAAATTCATTAAGCAATAAAATCAAAGCCCGACAGCAATTTGACTTTGGAGGAAGGGCAGCTTGTGACAGCGTGTATGTAGCAATAACGAGTGAAGTGGTGAATCGAAGGTCTATGCTTCTGAGAAACTTTGTACAAAACTTTCAGAAGAGTGCTTCTAATCCGCTACTGCACATACACGCAAACCGTTACCATCACAAACCTAGATGAATTTCTAAAACTCCCGACCACTATTATTCCTTGTTGTATACCTTGGGCATGAAAAATCGAAATGACCACCTGTAGTTTTTCAATGAAAAAGTAAATTACGGTTCCATTTCGATACTTTCCATGCGCTATGGCGCCAATTCCTGAGGCTTTTGTAACCCAAACCCCTGACGCCACGTAAGCACCCCTCGAACTAAACAACGAGTATGGGAAAATATCAACAAAATTTAAGAGCAAAGGTGGTGAAAGAAGCACAAACCAAGTTGAGCGTGCACCGTGAGAAGGGAACAGACACCTCCATGAGCGTTTTTGAAGTCGCTCAGTTAATGGACAAAATCCGTTGGTCAAAGTCCCATCAAGAAGAAGAACATTCGATTTTCTTTGCGGTGAGCATGAATTAAGCCTCAATGATTCCGGAGCCCAAAAGCTCATCGTTCTGGTACCACGCTGCAAATTGTCCTGGCGTTATTCCACGCTGGGCTTGATCAAAGAGCACATACAACCGTCCGTTTTTGAGGATTAACCTTCCCTCTTGCAGGGCTTGACGGTATCGAATACGGAATTCCAATTTCACTCCCTGTTGCAACGCTGCTTCAGGGATTTTTTGTGCCCAATTAAGTTCCTCAAAACGCAATTTCAAGGCCCTACGGTATAGTCCGGGGTGCTGATCGGTTTGACCCGAATAAATCACATTGTTCACCGTGTCGGTAGCCAGCACAAAACTCGGTTCTGGGCGCCCTCCAATATGCAGTCCTTTTCGCTGACCGATGGTGTAGTAATGCGCCCCTTGATGCGTTTCTACGCGTTGTCCCATCGAAGGCTCATAATCAAATGAACGGGAAAGTTCCTCCACATATTCCGCTTCGTTCGGGAGCTTCTGGTAGGCTTCGAATTGCGGTAAATCACGCGGGATTTCAATGATAGGGCCTTGTTTGGGCATCAACTGTTGCTGCAAAAAGGTGGGGAGGCTAATTTTTCCAACAAAACACAATCCTTGAGAATCTTTTTTATTCGCCGTGAGCAATCCTTGCGCTGCAGCGATGGCTCGCACTTCCGCCTTGGTCAAGTCCCCGATGGGAAATAGCGCCTTTTGCAACTGGGATTGATTGACCTGACATAAGAAATAGCTTTGATCCTTGTTCTTGTCCAATCCACTTTTCAATCCATGACTTCCGTCCGGATGGACGATTTTTCGGCAATAATGGCCCGTGGCGACAAAATCCGCCCCCAAAGCAAGCGCCTCCTTGAGAAAAACGTCGAATTTTATTTCGCGGTTGCAAAGCACGTCCGGGTTTGGCGTTCTTCCTGCCTCGTATTCGCGAAACATGTAGTCCACGATGCGTTCTTTGTATTGCGCACTTAAGTCTACCACCTGAAAAGGAATGCCGAGGTGTTGCGCCACCAGTAAGGCGTCGTTAGCGTCGTCGATCCACGGACATTCGTTCGATAAGGTGACGGTCTCGTCGTGCCAGTTGCGCATGAACATGCCAATGACCTCATACCCTTCTTGGAGTAGGAGATAGGCAGCAACACTCGAATCCACCCCACCCGAAAGACCAACCACGACACGTTTCATGGAACAAAGGTAGGGAAACAATAGCAATGCATGCCCGGAAAGAAATTCAACCGTTTTATCCGCTCTTCATAACTTTTCGTAGCTTTACTTTCGATGAATCGGAAGAATTTTATAAAGCTTATGAGCTTGGTCTCCGCTGGGAGTATGGTGAGTCCAAGTTGGTTGCTATCCTCCTGTCGGAAAGCAACGTTGATGGATGGATTCCAGTACAGTGGAAAGGTAATCATCATTGGAGCCGGTGCGGCAGGACTTTATGCGGGATATTTATTAAAATCATTGGGCGTTGATTTTACCTTGCTAGAGGCTTCGTCAGTTTATGGCGGTCGACTTGGGAAATTAACAGGCTTTTCCGATTATTCCATCGATACCGGGGCACAGTGGATGCACGGGAGAACAAGTATCGTAGCCGACCTTGTACGTTCTAAAAACATCGGTATTACTTTGGATAATACAGAAATGAGTTATTGGTTTCAAGGGCAAGTGGTTACATCGCTGCCGAAAGACCCTTTTATTTTTGAACAAGAAAACCTTCCAGATATTTCCTTTCTTGACTACGCCCACCAGCAAGGATTCGGGACTGAATACGACCATATCATTGAGGCCATTGCCGGCGATCAAGGCGCTGATGCAAGCATGTTATCGGCACGATGGAACCAAAAAGATGAAGAGCATTGGGTGTCAGGAGATGAAGATTTTAAATTCAATGCAACGTATTTTGATGTATTTCATGAGTACATTGCCCAGGAAATATTACCAAATATTCAAGTAAACACCCCCGTTGTTTCGGTGGATTATAGTGCTGATAAAATTCAAATAAAAGATAGTTTCAATAATTTCTTGGAAGCGGACAAGGTCATTATCACCGTCCCAATTTCAATACTCCAATTGGGGGAGATCGCTTTTGTACCCGCTTTGCCTTCATCAAAAACAGAGGCTTTCTCAAAATTTGGAATGGGACCAGGTATGAAGGTATTTATGAAATTCTCGGTCAAATTTTACGACGACAATCTTTATGGCGGTTCGGTTTGTGCTGCATACCTCGATGATACGGTTGGCAAGTCAACCTCCGACCATGTTTTAATGGCTTTTGTCATGGGGCATCAGGCGGCAGCATTGCATGCTTTG
>JBJTXE010000298.1:0-3301 GCA_046082075.1 Bacteroidota bacterium | reverse complement strand
CCAATGGCCATTTCAGCGGCGAAGGATCGCGTTCCAAGCGACTCAAACTTGCGGATGTTGTCGCCGTCGGGCTGATCGTTTGACAGCAAGGCCCATACCTTTTTGATCTTGTCTTTTTTAATGTACATCAACCCGCTACCAAAGGGAGCGCACATCCATTTGTGAAGACTCGTTCCGTAATAATCGCATCCAAGTTCAGGGATTTCGTACACTGTGTGGGCTAAGGTATGGGCGCCATCGACAATCACTTCAGCACCGTTTTTATGGGCTAAATCCGCGATTTTCTTCATTACTGAAACAGGAATGATCTGCCCTGTCCAGTTAATTAGATGTGTCAAGTAAACTATTTTGGTTTTGGGAGTTATCGCCGCTGCGTAGATTTCGTAAATGTACTTATCATCGGTGGTTGGCATGTTCAGTTCAACCCATTTCAAAGCTATTTTATCCCGTTTCTCACGCTGTTTCCAAGCATTTCGCATATTCGGATAGTCGTATTTTCCCACCACCACTTCGTCGCCTTCTTTAAGGTCCAACCCAAAAATGATGGTGTTTAATGCTTCCGTCGCGTTTCGGTTAATACTGATTTCCTCGGGATCGGTTCCGCAAAATTTGGCCAGTTTTCTCCGTAATGGTTCCCTTCCTTCGTCAAGGCTACGCCACATGTAATAGGTTGGGGCTTCGTTGCACCATTGGTAGTATTTAATGTGTACGTCTTGTACTTGCTTCGGTTGAGGGCTAACGCCGCCGTTGTTCAGGTTGATGATGTTCGATGAGGTAGTGTAGCACGACCTAACCCACGCCCAAAAATCGTCTTCGTCCATCTCAGGAATTGCAGAATAATCCAGGGACGGAATATGGTTTGCAGCATGCACCCAAGGATCTAAAGCAGCGGCCGCCAAAACTCCACCGGCTAATGCAGCGGATTGCTGAATGAATTTTCTTCTACTTGACATCGTAAATCTTTCCCATGAAGGTACGGATTTTTATCGTATGATGAACTCGTCAGCAAAAATCCACGGGGTATTGCCTTCTCCTGGAAAGCCTGAAGGAATGTGCCTAGGACCTTTAAGCACAAGTATTATGTTCTGAGTTTTTACGTTGCATGTGATGGAGGTGCGTTCCGAAGAAATTTGGAAAGATTTTCTTTTTTTTCGGTCCGTTACAACGGTAACTTCCGTTGGAAGATGAATCCAGGAAGAAGGTTCGTTTAAGCATCCGATTTCCAATCCATGGACCTTGGTTTTTTTTCCTAAATCGATGTGTATGGTTATCGAATTGGTGTCGAATCCCACCCACTGATTTCCCCTCCAAGGTCGAACTCCAAATTGACCGTCGACGAGGGTTAAATCCCCAGAATTGTAGCGTTCGTTGGGAGGAGTTTCATAGCTGACTTTAGCTCCTAAGCCTAGGTGAGAGATGAGCGTCAAAGAGTCCGCACAACATCGGGAGAAAAATGTCAGCTTATGTTGCGATGTACTTGTTTTGGTGCGTTTAAAATCCAGTGTTTTATCATGGTCCAACCAAACACCATTATGTTCATCACTTGAACTTACTACCACGGATTCACGGGTGTCCTTGAATTCAAATCCCAGCGATATTCCATAGGGTATTCTATTGAATTTGAAACTCGGTTTCATAAAGCTCAGCGAAACATGGGTGTTTAAGTTCGGTCCCACGAGCCTTGGGATGTGTTGGGTTTTAAGCACTTCCTCGAACGTTTTGTAAGAAGCTTTCGTTCCTCCCCAAAGCACTTGACTCAAGGCAATAGCACGAGGGTAGGTCATGTAAGTTAGTTGATTGAAAGAAGGGATGTATTCCGTCCATAAATTCGCCTGTCCTCCTAAAATGAAGGGAGCTTCTTGAGCACTTAGCTCTTTGGGGATAGGTTGAAAATCGTACACCTTTTCCAAAGGAGTGTAACCTCCAATGGCCAAAGGCTCCGAGGTGGATTTTGATTGGTAATGATCGAAATAACAGTGAGATCCTGGGCTCATGACTACAAAATGTCCTTGTTTAGCAGCTGCGATTCCACCTTCCGTTCCGCGCCAAGACATTACGGCAGCGCCTGATGTTAGTCCACCTTCAAGAATTTCATCCCAACCTATTAATTTACGATTGTGCGCTTGCAGGTATTGATCCATTCGCCCAATGAAATAGCTTTGCAATTCGTGTTCGTCTTTTAAGTTGAGGTTTTTAAGGGTCGATTGGCATTTCGGACATTGTTTCCAACGGGTTTTTGGTACTTCGTCACCACCAACATGGATGTATTGACTTGGAAATAATTCCATGACTTCATCTAAAATGTTTTGTAAAAATAAGAGGGTGCTATCCTTGGTGCAAAATACATCGTCAAATACCCCCCAAAGTCCAGGTACCGTTTGTTGTTTTCCGCTGCATGAATATTCAGGGTAGGCGGCCAAAGCAGCCCGTGCATGGCCAGGCATTTCAATTTCCGGTACTATGGTAATGTGTCGATCAGCGGCATAGGCCACCACTTCTCGGATTTGTTCTTGCGTGTAAAATCCGCCGTAATGTTCTGTGCTCCAAGTTCTCGGAAAGGTTGCGTAATGGTTTTCTACGGTGCTGTCGCGCCATGCGCCGATTGAGGTTAACTTCGGATACTGCTTAATTTCCATGCGCCAGCCTTGGTCGTCGGTTAAATGCCAATGAAATACGTTGAATTTATACATCGACATGAGATCGAGGTACTTTTTAACTTCCTCTACGGTAAAAAAATGCCGCGCTACATCGAGGTGAAGGCCTCTCCAGGAAAACGTTGGAAAATCCTTCACAAAACAGGAGGGCGCCTCGTAGGAATTTGCTGATTCGTTGAAAGTCATCAGTTGAAACAAAGAATGCAAGGCGTGAAAGCATGAAGCCTCGCTGGTGAAGGAGATGCGTATACCGGTGGAGGTTACGCTAATCGCGTAGGATTCGGGATACGCCCCAGTTAGGGGTTGAAATGCAATTTCAGGGCTTGGTTTGTTATCGGTTGACTCTTTCCAAAACCCACCTTTTAGAACCGAAAAACTCCTTTTTAATCCATTATCCCTTCCTGCTAACCTTGGGCATGTGATTCCCGAAATTGCTAAACTTTACGGCATAAATGAGGTGTTTTGGAAAGACTCAACCGATAACAAACCAAGCCCTGAAATTGCATTTCAACCCCTAACAGGTGCTTATCCCGAATCCTACTCGATTAGCGTAACCTCCACCGGCATACGCATCTCCTTCACCAGCGAGGCTTCATGCTTTCACGCCTTGCATTCTTTGTTTCAACTGATGACTTTCAACGAATCAG
>JBJTXE010000297.1:0-3082 GCA_046082075.1 Bacteroidota bacterium | reverse complement strand
TAACCCGCCCAAATACCGAGGGCACCGTTGGAGAAGTTGCTAGGAATTAGCACAGGGGAGGAAAAAGGACTTCCACTGTTTTCCAATTGCGTTCTTAATTTGTCGAAGTAATTGTAAACCGGATACTCAATGTGGGACAACTTGATAACGACGCTGTCGCCGTATTTGAAATAACGCTTCAAGCCGTCAGGGTAGGAGGTGTCTTTTTCAGGATAGCGCGTCTCGAAATTGATGCTAAGCCCGTTGAAAAATTGGTCGTCGAAGTAGGAGCTCCCACCATGCCTGAAGCGGTAATCTTTCGGTGAACCATTCACAGTGGTAATGATTTTAGATTCCCATCGGTAAGCGTTTTTGGTGTTTGCTGGATCCGTAAGAAAGGCGCGGCACAGACCGAATTGGTTATTTTCCGTTGAGGGAATCCATTGGAAGAAATCCAGAGCAATAGGGTTTAATAGTTTCGTGGTAGCCGAATACGTCTGGTTATCGTATTGGATGTTCAGGGTATAGGTTTGTCCAACAGCTCCTACCAAGTTGGGGTCTAGGCTTGAATATACTTTTAACGGAAAAAAAGCCAATTCGTTGAGTGCAACGTTTAATTGTTCTGCTAGGGTGATTTGGCTTTGCAGTGGAAGTTCGGAAATGAGGTAGGGGCTGAGGGTAAACGTGTCAAGGCCGCGAACCAGCGTAACGTTGGCATCGCTGATGTTCGAGGAAAAATAGGCCCCGAGGTTGGTAGGGCTATACAGGTATTGGGATTGCATGAGTAATACGAGTGGAGCACCTCCGACTTCAATCCTGCCATCAATAACAATTTTTGATTCTTCCTGAGGGATATCGATTTTAACTTCCTTGGAACATCCAAGCAGCAGTACGATGGAAAAAAAAGTAACGTATCGCACTACGTCGAATACCTACTTAACTTTCTTCACAATGAACTCGGTTCTTCGGTTTTTTGCATGTTCCTCTTCCGGACAATTGGAAACGACCTTACCTTCACAAGGACAATTGACTTTGAGTTTGGCTTCACCGTAGCCAACACCAGAAATACGTGTTGGGTTGGAAATCCTGCTTTTGATGTAATCTGCTGAGGCCTTTGCACGGTTATCGGAAAGCTTTTTGTTCGCATCTTTTGCACCACGGCAATCGGTGTGGGAACCTAATTCAATCACCATGGCGGGGTACTCGTTCATGATGCTTACAATCTTATCCAATTGAACCGAAGCATCCTGACGAATATCGTAACGACCGTAGTCAAAATAAATGTCCCCTAAATCCATGATCTTGGATAAATCAACCCCAACTTCCACTTTTCCAATGCTCAAATCGGTTAAGGAATTAATACTAACCTCTCCACTTATTTTGGGCTCAAAGCTGAATTCGGTGGTTTTGGGAGCATAGTCTTTTTTCTCCAATTTAATTTCGAATCTTTGGGCCTTGCCATAGGTTAAGTTTTCGAAACGCTTGGTAAAGTTACCTGAACTATCCGTTTGTCCGATTAATACAACTTGGCCGGTAGATAAATCCTTCATCGTGATTGTCACGTTAAAAAGCCCTTCACCGGTTTTGGTATCCGTCACCTTTCCTTCATAACTGATATTAGGCCTTCCTTCCAATTGTACATTTTGCTTCACTTTTGGGGTATTGAAATCGGTGTTCAATTGAAAGCTTTCTTCCTTGTGTTCGGTTTTCTTAACCTCAACGGTGTATTTTTGATCAGGTTCTAGGTTTACTGAGTAAAATCCTTTGGCGTCGGTAACAGCTGTCGCAACAACCTCCCCTTTGGCATTAACAATGGATAATTCCGCCTCTTTTAAGGTGTCGCTTGTGTTGGCATTTGTTACAGTACCGCTCATTACCACTTTAAATACGATCGGGCGAAGTTGGGTGAAACCGTAGATGTCGTCGTTTTTCTTGGTTCTGTTTGAACTAAAATACCCCTTTGAATCTTCGTGGAACGAAATCGCAATGTCATCCGAACTGCTGTTGATGGGGCCTTGAAGGTTCATCGGGCTAAAGGGTTCCTTACCTTCGCGTATTTCTGTTACAAATAAATCATAACCTCCCATTCCTTGTAGGCCATTGGATGCAAAAAATAATTGGTTTTCTACATTGTACCAAGGGAACATTTCATTTCCAGAAGTGTTGATTTTCGAACCCAAATTTACGGGAGAACTCAAAGTTCCGTTGGATTCGATATTTGACATGTAAAGATCGGTTCCCCCTTGTCCACCGGGCATATCCGATGCAAAAACAAGGCGTTGTCCATCTGGACTTACCGCTGGATGGCCAATGGAATATTTCGCATTATTGATGTTGCAAGGCGTAATCTTCTTCCACTTTCCGCTTTTGCTAACGGTGGCGGTAAATAACATAAGCTCTCTTTTTTTCGAAGTTGCATTCACCTTTTTCGCATTTCGTGTGAAAAATACTCGGCTACCATCCGGGGTAAAACACAGTGCTCCTTCGTTGAATTTACTGTTGGAAGCTTTTTGAAATCCTCCAACGGTATTATTGGACCGATTCACTTCAAAATAATTCAAAAAATAGTTCTCTTGGCTGTCAACACGTTTTACGATTCCCCACGGGCGCCCTGAAACAAGGATGATTGAATTGTTTTTGGTGTTTTTGTACGCCCCTACCTCAGCAACATCGCTGTTGAATTGAACGTTCGAGGTGGAGAAAAAAGGATTTTCAACTTGTGAAAAAGTTCCCGCAATAAAGGCGAATAAAACAAAAAATGTATGGTAAAATCTCATGGTTTAAAACTTAAAAGTATCTAGGGGATTTAACGTCTGTTTTTTTGTAATTGAAGTCGTATGACATCATAACTTCAAAAGTCCCATTATTATATTTTCGGATGGGGGTCATACCGAATTCAGAAGCAAGTCCAAGTCTGAATTGACGACAGATTTGATATTGAACAAAACCTCCAGCCGCTGCGTTCCAGCGGTTCATGGCACCAATCCAAAGTTTATCATTGAAAATACCAGCAAGGGAAAGATCCAAACTAATCGGGGCACCCATTGTGGCTTTGACTTGTACGCTGGGACGTAGTTTCCATTTCGCACTGACTGGAAAAACA
>JBJTXE010000296.1:0-11846 GCA_046082075.1 Bacteroidota bacterium | reverse complement strand
GAAGAAGCGTATATTGGGAATGAACGTGAAGATGGGTAAACGGAGCCTCCTCGAGTACTTCTGGAATTTCATCGCTGAGCGTAACGGTATGGTTGTTCGATTTTTTAAGTGCCTTACTCGCTGCTTTTAAATTTCTATGCTCTATACCTGAAAGCTTGATTTGAACGGGATTTTGGCGTTGAAAACGAACCAAAGATTCAGCTTCTTGTCCGAGTGAATCCTTGGTAAAATGACCCAATCGAAGCATTTCCAAGAAACAGCGGGTTGTAGCTTCAACGTCTGCTGTCGCGTTGTGAGCTTCCGTAAATCCTTCCGCAAACAAATGGGCATATAGCTCTGTCAATGTGGGAAGTTTGAATTTTCCACCTTTACCTCCTGGAATTTGCAACAATCGAGCAGTTTCCTCGGTGCAGGTATCCAATACAGGGATACTTTCCAACGGGGAATCCAATCCCATCCTTACCCATTCGCAACCCATTACATTCAGGTCGAACCTCAGGTTGTGCCCAACCAGGAATTTCGCCTCCTTCAAGTCCTCCATAAAAGCTTGTATCACCTCTTCAAGTGGTACCCCATCTTTCTCCGCTAAAGCAGTAGAAATACCATGTATACGCTCCGAATCATAAGGAATCGTAAAACCGTTAGGCTGAATCAATGCATCGTTGCGACGGATTAAGTTACCCTCGTCGTCGTGAAGTTGCCAGGCTAATTGAATGACCCGAGGCCAGTTGTCGGTATCCGTTATGGGCGCTTTAAAATTACGCGGCAAACCCGTGGTTTCCGTATCAAAAATCAAATACATAAATGGTGAAAATTGTGAAAGTTAAAGGTAGTAACTTTATGCGCTCATAAAACCGTTGTTGAAAACTAAAAAGCGCTTATTCCAAATTGACTTCAAGTTCCCAATTGGCGCGGACTTTAGGCACTTTATTGTACCGTCGCACTGGTTCTGCTGGTTCCTTTGTTAAAGGCCTATAGGCATCCCAAAAACCGTTACCGTTCAAATCATCAACTACCACAATGTGATATTCTCCAGGGGGTAAATTACGGTAGATATCCTGCATTAAATTTGATTCTTTCAAATAATAATGGGATTGAATGAGCCTTCCTTCCTTTTCTAATATGACGCGTTGCCCCCCTAAACTTGAAGGAAATCTGACCATTAACACTCCTAAATCTTCTTGTCCCGCATAGGAAAAATCCAAGGTTTGTTTCCCGTTTTTTTGACCAATAGAGGTCTGAACGGCGCCTGGCGCGAAAACGGCTTTTAATTTCCCCCTCGACCACGAATGGCTGTACAGTAATAATGCGTTATCTTCAACGACCGCCGAATCCAATAATACGCTTGAGGAGTCCTGACGCATTAACCGAATCTTCGTTATGTCAATTGGGTTAGCAAGAAAACCATTCCAATAAACGTGCAGCGGGTTTCCAAACGCAAGGGGCAACATTTCTCCTTTCAAAGGGCTATTGAGGTCCTTTTCTGTGTAAATCAATTTCAGCGTATCAAATGGGGTTCCTAAGGTTAAAAGTCCTGCCTCCTTTAACGGGACTTCTATCATCACAGAATCTCGATCCAATCGTATGCAACGCGGTTGAACGCCATTTAGGCGAAGATCTTGTACATCAATTTCTTCAGGCAAGTGACCCACAACCAACCCTGGAGGCTTTACTTTAAAGGTAAAACTGCGTTGGGTATCCCTTGGAACGGAGAGCAAAAAAGCCAAAGAATCGCTGTGTGGAATAACGGGATAGGAAAGTTGATCTTGGGGTTCAAAAGAATCAATCATTCCATTTTTGTTAAGATCTAAAAAGGCCTTCAAATAAAATGAATCCCTCGGTAGAAAATCCAAAGAGGCCCAACCTTCTTTGTTGCTTTTGGTAAGGTAACGTGCCTTTTGGCTAGTGTCCGTGGCAAAGAGTCCGATCGAAACCACTTGCATGGATTTTTTGGTGTATGCGTCTCCTACGCGGTAATGTTGGGTTAACGAATCCAGCGAAGCACCTGTAGAGAATGCTATCCGATAGATAGAATCATTACCCTCGGTAACGTCTTTTATTCCTCCGTCAATGCACAAGCTGTAAGTCGTATTCGATTTCAAGATTCCTTTCAAGGAAATGATAACATCTGTTTTGTGCAACGCGACCGATAATTTCGCATCCGAAGGCTCAAGCCGGAACGTTTCTGTAGGATTCACTAGTTCGATGAATTCATCGAACGACAAAACCAACCTCGCAGGGTTTGCATTGATGGCTGCATGGGAAGGCGAACTCTTGAGTAATAAAGGTGCTTTTGCATCCTTCCCTCCTCCGGTCAAAACGCCTACCTGTGCGCAAGCCGAAAGCAAAGCCAAAAGGCTTATGGATACAATTCGCTTAAACATGCACATATTTTTTCCAGGTAGTTCTGGTCAATCTCGTCAAAGGTAGCGAATTCGTCGCTGTCAATGTCGAGCACCGCCAACACCTTTCCCGAACGCAGTACCGGAACTACAATTTCACTTTTGGAGGATTCGCTGCAAGCAATGTGCCCCGGAAATTCGCGCACATTTTTGACGACTAGCGTGGAAGAAGATTCCCATGCGGCACCGCACACCCCTCTTCCTTTGGCAATGCTCGTGCAAGCTAGAGGGCCTTGAAACGGACCAAGAACCAAGATGTCGCCTTGAACGCGGTAAAATCCCACCCAGAAAAAACCAAAAGTCTCTTTAAGCGCTGCCGCCAAATTCGCCATGTTCGCCACAACATCCACATGAGAATCTAACAAGTACGGAATCTGCTGCAATAAGGTCTGGTATTTTTCGTTTTTGGGTCCGGCATGAACGAATAAATTCTCTGACATTCGGCAAAATTCCAATTAATTATCGTAATTCGCAATAAAATAAACCCCATGAGCCAAAACCAACTCGAAAACATGCTTTTCTTGGACATAGAAACCGTTCCTCAAACCTATTTCTATGACGATTTAACACCTGAAACCCGGACCTTATTCGAAGCGAAAAACCGCATGAAAATCAACGAAGAAAAAACAGGAGCACAGGTTTACCAAGATTTGGGAGGCATACAATCCGAATTCGGAAAAATTGTTTGCATTTCGGTGGGCATGATAAAAAACAGCGTTACCGGAAGAACCATTCGCGTTAAATCCTTTGCCCACGATGACGAATTCACGTTATTGAATCAATTCAAAAGATTATTGGACGACCATTACCGAAACGGTATCTTGTGCGGTCACAACGCCAAGGAATTTGACTTTCCTTACCTCTGCCGACGTATGTTAATCCATGGTATTGCCTTACCTCATGCCTTGGATATTGCCGGAAAAAAGCCTTGGGAAATAAAGCACCTTGACACCATGGAATTATGGAAATTCGGCGACTATAAAGCCTTTACTAGCTTAGCATTGTTGTGCCATGTTTTTGGTGTGCCAACTCCTAAAGATGATATTACTGGCGCAGATGTAGGTCGTGTTTATTACGAAGACCGCGACCTCCAACGCATTGCCGTATACTGCGAAAAAGACGTAATCGCTTTAATACAAGTGTACCTTAAAATGCATCTAGAACCTTTAGTAGAAGAGGGCAATATCACCCACGTACCCTTGAGTTCCAGTAATTCCTAGAAGCGTTAAGCTTCTTTGGATTCCACAGGGTATAAAAAGCCCAGCACTAGGAATATCACAGAGGCCATTGCTCCAAGGATCAACTTTATCCTTGCTCCCATTCAACTATTAGGTCAATGTCCAAGGTCTTGATCTCCGCTTCATTCATGCGCTTAATGGAAGTGCGGTACTCGTTGAGCGTACGAATCCGAAGCTCGAGCTGTTTGATATCCTCTTCCTGTTCTGATGGAGAAATTTTTGACTCCAAAAATTCAATTTTAGCAGCGATGAACTTATTCAACAATGCCTTGGCATCTTCCGTAGAAAAAGTACCATTAATTAAGTGCAACTTCATACTGTTTGAGGTTTATTGACCTTGACCCAAGGAATAAGCGGGTGTTCCGTCGAATGCATATAAATTCTCCGTTTTAACGACATCGATATGATGTTCTTCTGCACGCATGAGCAACGAAACAATGCTTGCTTTACTGATTTCTTTGTTCGTGGAGGTGGATTTGAAACGGCATCGCCAATGATCGGTGCAGAAGGTTTCTTTAAATCCTTCTGGCCAAACCTTGATTCCTCGGTTGGTAATCATGGACAACTCCACTCCATGATGGTTCAATTGCCTTACTTCTTCGGCTAATTCGTTCGGATCTTCTCCAGCCCAATGAACAAAAAGATCTACCCCTTCCAAGTTTTTAGATTTGGCAGGTTTACGCTGGTACTTTGGCAAGTTCATCTGGTAGGAAGCGTCATAGGAAACGGATTGCAACGTACGAGGCATTTGACCTAACCGGGCGACAACTGCCTCGGCAAATTCTCGAGTTCCAACTTGCTCTTTGCTCATGCCTTCTTTGAAAATATCGTAGGTATGAATCCCATCCTCAAGGGTCTTAAGCCACGCGTTTTGAATTTTTTCCGCAACTTCGGTTTGCCCGATATGAATCAACATTAAAATAGCTCCTTGCAACAAGCCCGAAGGATTGGCAAGATTTTGTCCTGCTCTACGTGGTGCGGAACCGTGAATTGCTTCAAACATCGCACACTCTTCTCCGATATTTGAAGAGCCTGCCAAACCAACCGATCCGGTAATCTGAGCAGCTACATCGCTTAGAACATCTCCGTAAAGATTCGGCATTACAATAACATCGAATGCTTCAGGAGTATCGGCCAACTTCGCTGCACCTATGTCAATAATCCAATGCTCATTTTCTATTTCTGGATATTCAAGCGCTATTTCGTCAAACACTTTGTGAAACAAACCGTCGCTTTGCTTCATGATGTTATCTTTGGTAAAACACGTTACTTTTTTACGGTTTTGTTGTTTGGCGTATTCGAAAGCGTATCGAATGATTTTTTCACAACCTGGACGGCTAATCAGTTTTAAGCACTGAACCACTTCGTCGGTTTGTTGATGTTCAATTCCGGCGTACAGATCCTCTTCATTTTCACGTACAATGACGACATCCATGATAGGGTGCTTGGTTTGCACAAAGGGATGTAAGCTTTTACATGGACGAACGTTGGCATACAGTCCTAGAAATTTCCGCGTGGTAACATTTAAACTTTTATATCCACCGCCTTGAGGGGTTGTAATTGGAGCCTTTAAAAACACCTTGTTGCGACGTATGACATCCCAACTTTCCTTGGAAATACCGGCAGTATTTCCAGCAAGATATACTTTTTCACCCACCTCAATTTCGTCAATTTGAAGATCAGCACCTGCTGCTTTCAAAATGTGCAATGTGGCATCCATAATTTCGGGACCGATTCCGTCTCCTTTAGCAATGGTAATTCTCATAGTTCAGTTTTTTGACAAATATCGAGGGATATTTTTATACGTTTTTATTAATGTATTTGATGCAGAATATAACAATGCGTTATGAACTATACCCTAAGCCAACTCCATGTATTCTTGAAGGTCGTTGAAAACCAAAGCGTTACTAAAGCTTCTGAGCAACTTCACATGACCCAGCCTGCCGTTTCCATTCAATTAAAGAACTTCCAAGACCAGTTCGAAATCCCATTGTTTGAAATTATTTCGAGAAGAATTCATATTACTCCCTTCGGTCATGAAATTGCGGCATCCGCCAAAGAAATTTTATACCAAACAGAGTTATTGAAGCACAAGGCGAAATAATACCAAGGTGAATTAACCGGAACCTTACGGCTTTCGATTGTCTCAACCGGCAAATACATTTTACCCTTTTTCCTTCAACCTTTTATTGCAAAACATCCGGGGGTTGATTTGCAAATGGATGTAACCAATAAAGAATTGGTCATAGAGAGTTTAAATCGGAACGAGGTTGATTTTGCTTTGGTTTCCATCCTGCCCGACCGCTTATTGGTTGACTCTATACCGATCCTCGACAACTCCCTCTATCTTTTCAGTTCCCCTAAAGTTGATCCCTCATCAAACATGGCCCCCAAGGATTTGGTAAATTATCCTTTAATACTGCGAGAAAAAGGTTCAGGGACGCGCCAGAGCATGGAACGTTATTTAAAACAACATGGAATAACCGTACGCAGAAAGCTCGAATTAACCTCCAATGAAGCCGTGAAACAAGCGGTAAAGGCAAGCCTAGGCATGTCCATTATGCCTTTGATCGGATTGAAACACGAACTGGAGTCGGGAGAGTTAATCCTTGTACCCACAGATGGTTTACCCGTTCGAACCCAATGGCAATTGATAGCATTGAAAGGTAAACGGCATGGCCCTGTTGCGGATGCCTTCAAAGATTTTATCTTGGAGAAAAAAGATGAGCTAGGCCAGCAATATTTCCATTGGCTTTATTAACGGTGCTGAACCAAATCACACCCCTAACATCTCTAACATCATGACGGATTTCAAAGCGGCTGTCTCGGTGCGCAACCTCGCTTCGCCAAGGCTAATTGCCTTGTAACCGTTTGACAATGCGTCCGCGATTTCCTCTTGGGTAAAATCACCTTCTGGCCCGATTAAGATGCGACGTTCAACCGACCCGTTCAGTTCTTGCCTTTTTTCGTGATCAAGGCAATGAGCCATCCAACCTCCAGGAAACGTTTGCACGAATTCCACAAAAGGGATAGGCGCATCCAATTGAGGAAGGTAGGTTCGCTTGGATTGTTTCATCGCTGCAACGGCAATTTTCGTTAACCGTTCCATGTTAATACTGCTGCGTTCTGTCCGTTTGGTTTGCAGAAACGAAACATGGGTGCATCCTAATTCCGTCGCTTTTTCCACCAACCATTCCATTCGGTCCATGTTTTTAGTGGGTGCCACGGCTAGGTGAACCGTGGTTGTTGGCGGATAGAAAACATAACGAATAATGCTGAGGGAACATTTTTTGGGATTCGCTGCCGTGATCTCTGCCACATATCCTCCACCTTTTCCATCCAACAACTCAATAATATCTCCAACTTCTTTACGTAGGACCCGAACGCAATGTTTGGACTCTTCTTCGTTGAGTACAAATTCTTGGGATTCTGGATTTAATTCAGGTGCGTAAAACATTAGAGGATTAATTGCATGACTAATTCCCTTAATAATGCTCCATCCGCTTGGCTAGCATTCCCTACGCCTTTCGCTTTGAGGTCATACGCATACAACAACTCAATGTTTTCTGCCACTTTTTTAGGAGGAAATTCTGTGCGAGATTTCAATAATTCACCCGCAACAAAAGGATGAACTTTTAAAGCTGATGCGACGGATTCCCGGGATTTGTTTTCCAAGAAATGAATGCGCATGAGCTGGGAAAAATATTTAAACAGAATGGCTATTACAGGCACCAATTCCCCTGCCTTCGGGTTGGCCTCAAAGTACTGAACGATTTTTATCGCTTTCGGTAAATCCTTGACCGAAATAGCATTGGTCAATTCAAATACGTTGTACTCCTTCGATATCCCTATGTGTTTTTCCAACAAAACCTCATCGATTTGTTGACCACTTGGAAGCACAATCGACAACTTATCCAACTCATTTACAATGCGCTGTAAATCATTCCCAATCGATTCTGCTAGAATATGGGGTACTTTTGAGGTGTGGGTAAATCCTTTCGATTTTAGCAAAGAAGCAATCCAATCGGGGAGTTGATAATCTTTAATTTTCTCCGATTTGAAAACCACCCCATGCTGCTGCATCGCCTTGTAAAATTTGCTTCGGGCGTCTACCGTTTTGTATTTATGGGCCAGTACGAAAATGGTTTTTGGTGATGGATTTGACACGTACGACTCCAATTGATCAAGTCCTTTAAATTCTTGTGCCTCCTTTAAAATAACCACGCGCCACGGAGCAATCATGGGAAATTGCTTAAGAGAACTTATTAAGGATAAAGGCTCGGTATCCCTTCCGTATAATACTTCTTGGTCAAAATCCCGCTCCCCCTCCCCAAGAACATGGTCTTCTATTTCCTTGGTAATACGGTCAATAAAATAGGGTTCCTCGCCATGCAAAAGATACAAAGGAGCATATTCCTTGGACAAAAGTTTTCTATGCAGTTCTTTAAATTCCATTAATGATGGGTTTCCCAGCGTTGTACAAGAGCAATCAGGGTATTCAAGGCAGCTTCCATGTCTTGGACCACCACGTATTCACGGCGCGAATGAATCGCCATTTCTCCGGTGAAAATATTCGGGCAAGGTAATCCCATAAAGGATAGTCTAGAACCATCAGTGCCCCCTCGAATGATGTGACGCACCGGCTCAATCCCTACGGACTCCATCGCTTCCACCGCATAATCGGTCACAAAAGGACATCCTTGCAGTATTTCTTTCATGTTGCGGTATTGTTCCGACCGCTCATAGGTCATTGACGCCCCAGGATAATTCTTCAGTGTTTCATTGGCCAGTGTTACCAATTGATGGGCATAATCGTCCAATTTAGCCGTTTGATGATCTCTGAGTATGAACGAAACACTAGAAGATTCCAGTCCTCCTGAAATACTTGTAGGGTGCACAAAGCCTTGACGATCCTCGGTACTTTCGGGCGACCAACCGGAAATATTCGTTTTAACCAAGAATTCACCCGCAATTTTAGCGGCGTGTTGCATGATGCCTTTTGCATAGCCGGGATGAGCGCTAAGCCCTTGAAAGTGAAAGGTCATGGCATCTGCAGAAAACGTTTCATCTTCGATATACCCCAACGGACCTCCGTCCAAGGTATACCCATAATCTGCATTCAGTTTATGCATATCCAGGTGCTCTACCCCGCGGCCCACCTCTTCATCCGGAGTAAAGAGTATCCGTAATTTACCGTGAGGAACTTCTGGATGTGCTAATAAATAGGCAGCGAGTTCCATTATTATGGTAACTCCCGCTTTATCGTCAGCGCCTAGCAAGGTCAATCCGGAGGCCGTAATAATATCTTGCCCTAATTTTCCGCGTAAATAAGGCTCGTTCTCCAAGGTAAGGGTTTGGCTTGAATCGTCGGGTAAAATAAGGTCTTGCCCACCCCACGCACGGTGCAATAACGGTTTCACGTCTTTTCCACTGCAGTCGGGTGCGGTATCCATGTGAGAACAAAAGCACAGGGTAGGAATGCCTTCCTGTTTTGAAGTTGGTAGAATGGTCGCAAAAACATAGCCCCATTCATCCATTTCCACTTCCGAAGCTCCCAAAGCCAATAATTCTCGTTCCAAGAGCCTTCCTAAATCTTTTTGCTTTTCCGAAGAGGGATAGGTGGTTGAATTTGGATCGGCTTCGGTATCGATTCGCGCATAACGCATAAAGCGTTCGGCTAGGGCTTCTTTCATGACAATACGTTTGTGCGAATTTACGATTTTACCCTTGGTTTAGCCGGTAACATTCCATCAAAAACCCGGCTATTTTTCCACAGTTGCCAAGAATTTCAAAAACTGCTCAAATGCTTTAGCCCTATGTGAAACCCTATTTTTCTCGTCTTTGGTCACCTCAGCGAAGGAAAGAGTCCAGCCATCAGGAACAAAAAGGGGGTCATAACCAAAGCCCATAGTACCACGGAATTCATGGATAATCGACCCGTGGACTTCACCTGCAAAAAGGTGTGAACCTTGGTCATCCACGTACGCAATGACTGTTTTAAACTTCGCCTTACGGTTTTCCAATCCCTTTAATTCGGAAAGCAGTTTTTCACAGTTGTTCAAGTCACTTTTTTCCGGTCCCGCAAAGCGCGCTGAGTGCACGCCGGGGCGGCCGTTCAAAGCTACAACTTCGAGCCCTGAATCGTCAGCGAAGCACGGCATTCCGGTGGCTTCGAAAACGGCTTTAGCTTTAATTACGGCATTAGCTTCCAAGGTTTCGCCGGTTTCCTCAATGTCGTATTCCCAGCCAATATCGTTTAAACTTTGGAGGATAATTCGATCGGGCAACAAGGCTCGAATTTCGGAAACTTTATGTTCGTTTTTGGAAGCGAAAACCCATTTCATCGTTCAAATAAATTTAAGTAAAGAGCGCGATTGGCAGTTACGGAATAGCGCCTGTGCACCGTTTCAGCTGCTGCTTGACCGATAGATCGACTCCCTTCGCTTTCGTTATACAGTTGCCGTAAACACGCTAACCATTCTTGTGGAGAATCCGCCAAAAAACCATTAACTCCATGTTCGATAATTTCAGGATTCACCCCAATATTCGAGGCGATGGTTGGAATACCCAAAGCCATGTATTGCAAGGCTTTGAATCCGCATTTCCCTTTGGTCCAATCGTCTTCGGAAAGCGGCATTACTCCGACGGAAAACTTGGTAAGATCATCGATTTCAGTGGTCTTTTTCCATGGAATAAATTCTAAATTGGGCACATCAAATGCAGGAGGTTCGTTGGAAATAACGCGAAAAACAAATGGTATTTCTTGGGCCAATTGTTCTAAAACGGGAACCAGAGGCATGAGGTAATGTACCGTTGTGTGCGTTCCGGTCCAGCCAATAATCCATGGGCCTCCCGAGGATTTGTCAGCTTCTGCCCTATGCAACGCAGGATCGATAGTGGTTGGAACTATCACTACGTTGGAATTATATCTGCGAGCAAAATCCGCTAGAAATTGGTTCCCAACAGACACTTTGTAGGACCAACGAATCATGTGTTCTACCTTCCAATAGGACTTTAAACGGTGAACCTTACGGTGTTGCGGACTAAAATTTGGTAACCAAATTGCATCATCAAAATCGTACACAATTCGTTTTCGCAAGACCTTGGCAATCAACCATTCAAAAACCGGAGGACCTAATGGGGCTGCCTCGCGGTGGATGAACACAACATCCGCTTTGCGTATTTGAAGCAAATGTCCCGTTCTCTTCATGCAACCCAAGAAGAGGTGCACTATTTTTTTCAAGGGCTTTCCGTGCGCGTAAAAAATCTCCCAACCCTTCTGGTTTAAAAAAGGATATACCTTGACCTCGATTCCCTTTTCGTTTAGATATGGTAAGTATTGTTCAAAACGAAATCGTTGCGAAGGAGCCTCTCCCAAGGGATAGGGACAAAAGAGCGCCACTTTAATCATGGGAAGTAGAATTGTATACGTTAAAATACCGTTGAACACCCACATCAAGACCGAAGTTTCGCACTGCATAATCGCGAATTGCGGATCGATTATATTGGTTATAATCCCATTGCTGTGCAAACTTTTCGAGATCATTCCATGATGGTACCACCATACCTGCTTGGCCTTCCTTTAATAGAGCAGCCACATCTCCAACACCTTCATTGGCTATCACAGGAACCCCCAAAGCCAAAGCCTCCGCGAATTTAACAGGCGATGAAGCTCTTTTGGCAAACGAGGGCTCAATGAACTGAACGGCGGCTTCCGCCATGTTGAGGTATTCGGGTACCTCTCGGTAATTAACGCTTTGGATAAAAAGGTAATCTTTGTAAAGGTCCGTATCTCCCACAATTGCTTTTGCGGTGGCAATGTCTTGGGTCAAAATAACAAAGCACCACCGGGAATCAACGGCTTTTAAGGCTTTGAAAAACACCAATTCTTGGTCGAGGCGGTACCAAGTACCTGCGGATCCCACATGGATTAGTATGCGAGCATCTTCTGAAAAGCCAAGGTCTTTTTTCGAAATCGACGTCGCCTTTGCACTAAACCTTAACGTGTCAACGCAACAAGGGATTACCGTCGCTTTTCGTTGATCGAATGACGCCGCGTAGCGTTCTTCCAATGCTTGAAGTCCGTCGTTCGTCAATGAAATAATCGCGTCGGGGATCGTATTGAAAAAATCTCGTCGAGTGCCGAGGATCAGCGTCAGAATGCTCGCTGGCTGCTCAGTTTCCTTGCTGATGCTGTCCGCTTGAA
>JBJTXE010000295.1:0-3074 GCA_046082075.1 Bacteroidota bacterium | reverse complement strand
GCATTTTCCAAAGCAGCCTCTGATTGCAAAACTCTCGCTTGAAATTCATCGTCGTTAATCATTAATAGCGTGTCCCCTTTTTTGACACTTTGATGGTCTTTGAATCGGATCTCTTTCACGTATCCGGAAATACTGGTCCGTACTGGAATGATATCGGCGTCTAATTGAGCATTGTCGGTGGTTTCATACCCCATGGATTGGAAATAATAAATCCCTCCTATAATGGCTACTGTAGCGAGAATGCTGCCAATGATGATAAAGCGCTTTCCTTTACCTCGTTTTTTTTCGATTGTTTCCATATTAAAAATTAACTAGTCCTAATGTAATATTGTAGTTCGACCAAGCATTGATGCGTTTAATCTCGTGAACTTTGCGGTTCAATCGTGCGGCCATTTCATCGTTGAGCTGCAATAAATAAACGGTCGCGGTAATCTTTCCGTTTTCTAACTGATTGGCTGAAACCGACGCGATTTCTGTCTTTTTTTGAACAATAGCATCGTCCAACTGCAGTACTTGGTTCATGGCGTTGAGTTGTGCGGCATGGGTCGCTAAAGACGTTTCAACGTTTTGATTCAACTGATCTCGCTGTATGTTCAACACCTTGCGGCTGATTTCCACACGTTGTTTCTCTCGGTTGAGACCGTATAAATTGGAGATATTCCATTTGAAAGCCAAACTTCCACTTCCAAAAAATCGCAAATCCTGGTTGATGAAATTTGGACCCGGACGACCGTAATTACCAACGGCATTAACGTATAACTTGGGTAAAGCTAAATTCGTCGCTAACTTGTATTTTTCGGAAAGGAACCCTTCCTGCATTAAGAGCAAGGTGGCTTCGGGGCGCATGTTAGTCATGAGCAAGGTATTACCCCCTGCAGGCGTTTCGAGAAAATCAGTGGTGCTTGCAATGGTCTTTCCGGTTAGTATTGACAAGCTAGCGCACAACCCGTTTAAATTCTCTTTTGCTTCAATCAATTGCTGACGCGTTTTAAGCATCTCCACCTCTATCTCATCCAGCTGCGTTTGAAGCATTAAGCCGTTGGTTACGGAGGCGGCTACGCTTACCGATCGCTTCATCAAATTATCTTGGAGTAGTTCCAACATGGAAATATTGGCTTTAGCGAGCAAAATCGACATATATATCTGATTAACTCGGTCCACAATGCGGTAAATTTCCACCTTATTTTTCTGTATTTCAATGTCGGTGTTTAACGCCTCAAGTTGACTCTGTCGCTTCGAAATCCCGCCATCGAACAGCATTTGCTCCAAGGCCAAAGAACCCAAGTAGGAAGCATGCGGAAAATTCGTCGTAAAACCCGGGATGTTGAACTGAACCACCTCCGATTGATAGGTCCCTTGAAGTCCTAAATTAAGTTTGGGCAACCAAGCTTCTTTGATTCCCTGAACATTGGTCATCATTTGCGCTTTGAACAATTCGGATTGACGGTATATCGGATAATTCAGCGTAGCCCAACGCAAGCATGAATCGACGTTAATTGAACTCAATTGACCCCAAGCAGTCGATGTAAGGATCCATAAAAAGATAAAGGTGATGCGCATAGTTATGAAGAAGTTAATTGAGATTCGATGAAAGAATGAATAGAGGTTCTAAGGCTCAACATGGAATGCGAATTCCAGCGTACTTGATTTCGGTTGGCGATTACCGAGAAGAGTGGTTTCGCCACAAATGGATAAGTGCACATGGAAATCAATTGCACAAAAAAAAGCATGGGGTCTTCAAGGGATATTTCCCCTGTTGCATTGGCATCAAGCAAGGCTTTAAGCAAGGTTTTATTTCCTTTCTGGCTTTTTTCTACCTTTTCGATAAACAAAGATTCATTAGCACTTACCTCCTTAATAAGAAACAAGGCCATTTGAGGATATTCGTTTAGAAAGTCTAAGAAACGATCTACCAAACCATGAACCCGTTCCTTAAAAGCTAAACGATCATCGCTCATGATATCCATGTTGCTGAAATACCGGTCCAAGGCTGATTCGAAAACTTTATCGAAGAGTTTTTCTTTATTCCGAAAGTAATAATGAAGTAGCGCCTTATTAATCCCCGCTCTATTGGCGATGTTTTGCATACGGGCACCGTATAAACCAAATTCAAGGAACTCAGTTTTAGCGGCTTCGAGAATTTTATGCTCGGTGGAAGAATCGACTAACTTCATGGTTTAACCAAATGGTTAACAAAAGTACGCAAGTTTTGTTCAGCCTACGATCTATACAATTATTTTTGTGCAAAATTTACCCTCATGCAATTGCCCAAAATACAACGCAACTATTTATGTGAACACCAAGACCTGAATGCCTTCAGTGATATTGAATCCTATTTTAGTGAACTTTTATCGAGGGACATTAGCGCTCGTGGAGTCTATCATCAATGGTTAAAGGACATGAGCGAATTAGAGGCATTTTTGGAAGAAAATGGCGCTTGGAGGTATATAAAAATGTCGATAAAAACAACGGACCCATCGTTAACTGAAGCGTATACTTTCTTTGTTACTGAAATTCAACCGAAACTCGCCCCACTGACCAATGCATTGAATCAAAAAATGCTGCAAAGTCCTTGGGTTGAAGAATTTTCGAAAGACCCAGCCTATGCTATTTTCTTCCGCTCGGTGAAGGTTCAGCTCGAACTGTTCCGCGAGGAAAACATCTCCATAGAAGCTTATTTAGCCGAAAAGAGTCAAGAATTTGGAAGCATTAGTGCTGCACAAACGATTGAACACCAAGGAGAAACACTCACCATGCAACAAGCATCGGTGCATTTAAAAAGTCAAGACGAAAACCTGCGCAAAGAAGTCTACGAAAAAATGGCGGATCGAAGAAGATCGGATATTGCTTCGTTAAACGACCTCTACACTGATTTGATTGCAAAACGCCATCAACTCGCCTTGAATGCTGGCTTCGATAATTACCGCGATTACATGTTCCAAAGTATGGGACGTTTTGATTACACCAAAGAAGCCTGCTTTGATTTCCACGAAGCAGTTGCCCAAAAGGTAGTGCCTTTGGTGAAACAAATTCAGCTCAAAAAACTCCATAAATTAGGAATAAGTGCTTTTAAA
>JBJTXE010000294.1:0-2538 GCA_046082075.1 Bacteroidota bacterium | reverse complement strand
TTGTAAGGACAAACAATGGAACGATGAACCGCTAACAAACGTTGAACACCTTCCAACTTGTCGCCCCAACAAAATTTGAAGGTAGGATCTGATTGTAATTTCATCCCCGTCCTGATGCGATTTAAGTAAAGACCTGCGATGGTGGGCCATTCGTCGGATACCCTCGATTGTTCGGCGTAAACAATTGATGCTAAGGTAGTTGCTTCACTGGGCGAAGAAAGCCCTTGGTTCTTTAATTGATTTAACCTTGTCGGCGTCCAGAATACCTTAAATTCCTTGGCCATTCTTTGGCAAAACCCTATTTCATCAGTGTCATAATACATTTTATAAGTATTCGGAATGAACATAGCCGGCAATTGCTCCCAAGTAAATCCGTATTTTTGTAGGGTTGCACCGTTGGTTAAGTATCCCATTAACCTTGCACTATCGACTGCAATGCATTGGGCTACTTTTCCTGCCATCTGTTGTATTGTTTTACAGTTATTAAAGGTTAATATTACTTCGACTTCCGCATTTCCGTTGCCGGCTGCATTTTTCGTAAATCCATTCAACAAGGTTCGATAGCTGGTTTGAGGAGCAATTTCGTACATCCCAACAGCAATTCTTTCACGGGTAAGTTGTTTGTAAGCTGCTACCCTTAAAAAATCCTTGGGACTATCAATAATTTTCTGTTGCACCAAGGTTTGTGCAAGCTGCTCCCTTGAAATTGGTTCATTAATTAAAAAAGCTTGGGTAGCCGCATTGGAAGATACGGTCATTCCCGACCAGTAGACCTGAATTTTAGGAAAGAACACTAGCGCGCCAACAATCCCAATTAGCAACAATATCGCTAAGGAAACAATTAAGATTGATTTTGATTTTTTAAACATAATTGAAAAGCTATCTCGTCTATTTTATTCTCTTTATAAATATACCATTCCTTGCGCACGCCTACCTCTCGAAACTTCAATTTTTTAAACAAATTCAGGCTTGGTAAATTGTCGGCTTGCACAAAACATTGCAGGTTGCGTAAGGCTAAATGCTCGCTGCAATAATGAATGCAAAGCATTAGCGCTTCTTCCGCATAGCCTTTACCTCGATCCGCCTCCTCCGCAATCAAAACGCCCAAGGTTGCAAAACCGTGTTTAAAGCTAATATCGAATAAATCGATGGTACCAACGGGTTTATTCGTCGAATGCTGTACCAGAATCAACCGTACCTGACCCGAGGTTCTTGGGTTGGAAAACTGTTCAATTAATTGATGGATGTTGTGCATGGAAAAAGGAACTTCCGTATGACTTACACGCCAATTGCTCAGATTATTTTCCCAAATAAATAGAAAGGAAGCGTCATTCGGCTCAACAGCGCGAAGGAATAAATTTGGACCAGACAACCCTGTATTCATAACTCAATATTCCCCGAAAAAACCCACTTCGCCGGCCCCCGCAACCAAACGTCGGTAAAACCGTTTTGAGGACTTCGTTTAAAGTATATTTTCAACTCCCCTCCTTTTGTTTTAACTTTTATGTTATCCAAATTAAAACGTTGTAAATCCGCATAATAGAGAGCACATGCCGTAGCCCCTGTACCGCATGAAAGCGTCTCATTTTCCACCCCCCTTTCGTAGGTGGCAATGTCCAAGGTATCGTTTCCTTGAGCCATTATTAAATTCACATTGACCCCTTCCTCGGCATACTCCTCCGAAAAACGAATCTGTCGTCCCAACTGCAGCACATTTTCTGAGGATAAATCGTTTGCAAACATAATGTAATGAGGAGAACCTGTATGAACATAACCTGAAGTGTCACTGAGGTGATAAATTGCTGATACGTCTTGCATTTTCACAGCAATAAGATGGTCTTCAAGGCGATAATCGTGCAACCCGTCAATCGCCATAAAGCGTTGGTGTATCATGTCAAAACCGTTGTGCATAGCATAGGAAATGGCACATCGCGCACCGTTTCCGCAAAAACTTTTTGAGCCGTCAGGATTGTAAAAATCCATTTCAAAGTCGTTGGAAAGAGAAGTATTCATTAAGATCAAGCCGTCGGCACCAATGCCAAATTTTCGGTCGGTTAAGCGTGAAACATCCTGTCGGGAAATTGCTGAATAAGCTCCATCACGGTTATCGAGAACAACAAAATCGTTGCCCGCGCCTTGAAATTTTTGAAACTCCAAAAACATGTTCAAAAGTAACTAAAAATGTTTCCATGTTACTTAACATTCTTTAACACGTTTTTAATTTTGTAGTTCAATAAACCTTATTAAAATTGTATCCTAAATCCATAAAATTATGAACAGAAAACATTTTTTAGTAGTAATTGCTGTGGCCATTGTTAGTGGCACCTTGCCTTTTGCAGCGTATTTATTAGTTAATCGTACTAACCGCCCATCTTCCGACGAGGTATTGGATGGCTCCCGGTATTATGCGAAAACAGTGTCTTTGAACGGAGACCTCTTACCCGACCTTTCGCAGGCGTCTCAAATGAGCATTAATTCTGTAGTTCACGTGACCACCAAGGTTGTTTCAACCACCTTTCAGCGCGATATGTTCCAAGA
>JBJTXE010000293.1:0-5115 GCA_046082075.1 Bacteroidota bacterium | reverse complement strand
ATTGGTGTTGGGAACGGTTCAGTGGATGTTGAATTTTCCAGCGACCTAGAGCATTGTTATGTCTCTGCATCCAATGGTATTTGGCGAATCGATGGATTAGGAAGTGTTTATTCGAGTGATCCTAACTTCGTAGCGAAGGTAGGTTATGTAGGTACGGGTCCTCAAGCGACCACCCCAACGTTTACTTCAGCCACCAAGATAACAACAACCAGTTATGAGGGCATCGCGGTTAACCCTTCGGATGCAAACGATATTGTTGTTTTTGCTGGTTTCAATGGGGTGAACAGAAGGTCGTTAAATGCAACTTCGGGAGCACCAACATTCACAGCCTTACCTGCAATCATTCAAGGCGGTCAACCAGGATGTTACGATGGAATCATTGATCGTGATGATCCGAATATTATTGTAGTCGGTACTTCTGAAGGTGTATTTGTAACCGAAAATGGAGGAGCTTCTTGGCAAAATGCCTCAGCTGGTTTTGAGGGAACTCCTGTGGTGGAAGTTCGTCAGAGTTGGAGAACTTTTCAAGAAGGGAATAATCGACCAGGTGAAATTTATATCGGGACGTATGGCAGAGGGATTTGGAAAACTGCAGCGTATCTTGGTATTGGAGAAAATAATGCGAACCATAATTCGAATGTTTTAGCTAAAATGATCACGTATCCGAATCCGTCCAATGGAAATACAACTTTGTCGTTTGAGCTCAGCAAATCGTCTAATGTTCAGGTAGGTGTATACACCATTACTGGTCGTTTGGTTAGAGAAATGAGTAAATCAAATTTGGCGGCCGGTAAAAATGAAATCGCCATAGACGCTGAGGATCTTCCAGTGGGTACGTATATTATTAAACTTGTTTCTGGAAAAGAAAGCCAGTCTGTTAAGTTTATTAAATATTAAGACTAAGGAGTTTAAACATTGAAAAGGCTAATCCTTGACAGAAGTCGGTGCGCCAAAGTTTAGCGTTTGTTCTTTTGCTTTTGATGGATGTATACAGCGCAGAACCCACCAATTTATCGAGGGAAGATTTGGCGAATTTCGTAGGCACGGCGACCGAAACCTGATTCGTTTATTAAAGGATTTTAAGGAGGAAGGAATTATTTCAACCGAAGCACGGAAGATCACCGTTTTGGATTCACAAAAATTGCTCCAAGTAGCGCAATAGTTGCTAGCAAAGCTGAACAAAGTTCTCCACCAGTATAGCTCCAAAATTCCCGGATACTTCAGGATGGAATTGCACGCCAAAAAGGGATTTGTATTCATGTTGCATGACCTCATTGATGCACTCGTCGGAATTGGCAACGAGCCTAAATTCTTCAGGGATTGAAATGCTCTCACAGTGATCTTCTTGCATTTCAAATACCTGAGGTAAACGATTCAATATGGGACATTCTTCAAATTGTTCAATTTCATTCATGGAGCGACAGTCCTTCATTCTTGCGACGTGTGCATTGAATAACATTCCTAAGATTTGATGCCCAAAGCATATTCCAAGCACTGGTTTTTCCGTCGTTTTTATCCATTTTAATTGTTCCAAATACGGCTCCATAGGTTGTTCAGTGATTAGAATAGGAGCGCCGCTTAGGATAACCCCGTCGAAAGCGGAAGCAGTGGTATCGTTAATTTCATCCAAAGGCAAGGTAACATAGTCCGCAAATTCATAGACCATCTCCTCAATATAAGGTATTTTGCTGCTCCCAAAGTCAATGATAAGCAGTTTTTTCATAGGTTTAATGAATAAAGTTGAGTTGACATGAAATCGGTCGATGGTCCGAAAAGGCCACTCGATGCACCCTGAAATCAGAGCATTCTACTTCTTCTGAGTGAAAAATGTAGTCGATTCGTCCTGCGGGTATTTTACCAATATAGGTGCTGCCAAGACCCCAACTCGATGACAAGAAAGCATCCGTCAAGGTTTTATTGAATTGGTGGTAGGTATACGATATAGGGGTATCATTGAAATCACCACACAAGACAACGGGATAAGGTGAGCTTTTCATATGTTCTATAACTTTCCTTGCTTGATCGGCTCGTTTTTTATAGGCTTCGCTCATTTTTTGGAACCCAAGGCGAATGGAAGAAAAGGCTCCTTGCTCTGTTGTATTTCCGGGTTCGCTAAGTCGAATGGATTGAAGGTGAACGTTGTAAACGCGAAAGGTGTCCTCCTTTGCAACGATATCTGCGAAAATACAAAAGTTAAAGTCCGAAATGCCTTGGTTTTCAAAGATAACATCACCTCTCGCTATCATTGGATATTTGGTGAATATTGCAATGCCAAAATTCCTATGGCCATTATTGTTATGCGCACTGCGCTCGTGATAATCTTTAATCGATAATATGGAGCTTAATGAATCGAATGTTTCAAATTGAGTGGGCTTGTCCTGTCGGTAATATTCTTGAAAAAAAGCAATATCAGGATTTTCTTCTCGAATGAATTGAAATATATTATCACGCGTCTCGGTTGAGCTGTCATCGTACAGACCAAATAAACGTACATTATAACTTAACAATTTGACACTACCTTGTTCAGGATGGGAAAACTCAAAAAAGGTTAATCCAACTATTTTGAGGTGGTAAGAAAAGCTAACGATTAGGACCAAAATTCCCCAATACTTAACCTTACTTCTTTTGAAAAGCGCAACGACCGTAAAGAGTAATGTAAAAAAGGTCCAAACAGGAAAAAGTAATCCTACAAAAGGAAGGAAAGGAATAGTTTCCGGATGAAAATAAGGAGCACCCATTGCGGTCAAGAGCAACCCTGAAAAAATGAAAAGAAGTATAACAAATATGCGTTTCATTTCTTCCCTTGTTTAAATAGAAAATCTTTTTCATGACGGCTCAAAGATTCATAACCGGATTTGGCAATTTTATCCAAAATATCATCAATTTTTTCTTGGGTCTGTTTTTTATCGGCATTGTATTCCTCATCCGTTTTAAAACGTGCATTGGTAGATTTTTGAGATCTACTGGGGAATTTAAAGGTAGATAAAAGAGACAGTACGTTGTTGGGACTATGCGGGTTGAGCTGACCTAAAAACCCCATGATTGCGCCACCTAAATGCGCGAAATGGGCAATTTCATCTTTGCTTCCTATGCCGATTAGGTCTTTGGCAAGAAAAAACAAAGCAAGAACGTAGATGGGAATGGGTATAATTCCTAAAAGGTGAACAGGTGTATTGGGCCGATAGATCGCTATCGCCGTAAAGATTGCCATAATGGAACCGCTAGCCCCAATTACGTAATGGTTGGGAAAAATATCAGGAGCTACTTGGCTTGCAATGAGTTCTAATAGATTACCAAAAACGCCTCCAATAAGGTATAAGATCACCAACTTTTTCCCCCCGAATAGTTGTTCAAACATTATCCCAGAGAAGAATAAAAAGAGCATGTTAAAAAAGAGGTGATTCAAGCTAAAGTGACCGAAAATTGAAAAGACAAGGGTCCAGGGCTTGAACCCTAACTCCGCTAAATTCGTTGGGAATCGAAAAGCATTTATTAGATTGAATTCAAATACATTCAATTTATTCAGGATAAAAGATAACATCAACAAGATAAATACGGCCAGATTAATTAAAATCAAGCGTACTGTTACCTTTCCGTTGGTAATTTGAAATTTCAATTCATCCAAAAGGTTCCTTGATTGCATCGATTAATAGAATTGATTGGGGTCCGTTTTTCTCCATATTAATACCATAATCGCCCCCATAATGGCTCCGCCTACGTGCGCTAAATGCGCAACTCGATCACTTGGGTCGTTTTGGTATGCCATGTAAACTTCAAATAAAAAGTAAGCTCCAACTAAATATTTCGCTTTTACAGGTATAGCGAAGTAGAGCATGAATTCAGCGTTTGGTAATAGCAACGCGAAAGCCGCCATTACTCCCCAAACTGCTCCAGAAGCCCCAACCATAGGGGTGAGGGATTTATTCACGTATTCCTCGTATGCTGGAATATTCTCTAAATAAAATGGAGAGTATTTTCCCTCTTTTAATGTATCGTTTATATCATTCAAATTCAATAGATAGTCACTCCCGTTGATGGAATAATGGACATTGTCCAAGCTATTTTTGAGCATTTCAATTTCGTATACCCCTATGATATTGTACAAACCAAAAGCCCCTAAACCGCATAAAAGATAAAAATTAAAGAAACGTTTTGCTCCCCACCTTCGCTCGAGATACCCTCCTAAAATGACAAACATCCACATATTGAAGAACAAATGGAAAAATCCATCGTGGGCAAAAAAGTGAGTGACGACTTGAAATGGTTGAAACAACGGTAAGTTTACATAATGCGCACCTAAGATGGCATTTAAATCCATTCCTTTCGTTTGAAAATAAAGGGTGGCAAGAAATACTAGTATATTAATTATCAGGAGGTTTTTAGTGACCTGGGGGATATTATTAAACATAGTTTAAAGTAAAAATTGGTTTAAATCTTCGTGGCGTAGTATGCTAATAATTTTCTGTTGGCTCGGACTAACCTCATGTTCTCGGCATTGGAACAATTGCTCAACTAGTTGTTGGATTTCACTTTTATTGCTTATTTGATAGTTTTTTGCCGTTGATTTGACCATTTCTGCCATCATGCTATGGGCTATGTCTTCTTGCGCCTGATCTTGTACCTCAAGTTTTTGAATTAAGGAATCAAGGCACGCTACAATGGCATCCTCAGGCAGCATTTCGGGAGCTCCCTTAATCAACAGTAGGGATTCGATGATTTCCAAGTTAAAGCCTAATTGTTCCAATAACTTTAAGTGGCTTTTAAATAACCGAATTTCTTGTAACTCGAGTTTTTTTTCGATGGGAAACAAGAGCATTTGGACATTCAAGGGTTGTTTTATAAAGTTGGCTATACTCTGATCGTATAAGATGCGTTCCAATGCGCGTTTAACATGAATGAGCAGAAATCCTGAGCGAATGGGCGCTAATAGGTACTTTCCAGAATGAATAAATTCGGTATTCGCATGGATGTTCATTTCAGGAAAAGGCTGTTCTTTCGGTAATTCTTTTTGTATTTCATAAAATTCCTTCCATTGATTTTCCGGATTTGCATTCATGCCGAAACCTGCTTGTTGGATGGCGGGACTGAACGACTTATCTTTTGTACCGTTTTTTG
>JBJTXE010000292.1:0-2327 GCA_046082075.1 Bacteroidota bacterium | reverse complement strand
TTGGGGCAGTGATACCAGGGCTCAGCGGCCCTCCCATTGCTTGGTTGGGGTTACTCTCTTTATTCCTTGTTCCAGGCACCGATATCCCTACATGGATGCTCGTTGCAACGGCCGTTTTAGCTCTTTTAAGCCTTATTTTGGAATGGACCATTCCCGCCTATGGAACCAAGGTTTTCAAGGGTTCAAAATACGGCGTTCGAGGCTCTTACGTCGGTATGTTCGTTGGCATGGTACTCCCCATTCCTTTTTCGATGCTTCTTGGTCCTTTCCTTGGAGCATTTATTGGTGAATTGATGCACGATCCCGAGGATCGTCGTCGAGCCATTCAAGCTGCCTTTGGAACGTTCCTTGGGTTCTTATTGGCCATCTTGTTGAATTTCCTCATGGTTAGCTTGGTGGCCTTAGTTTGGGGATATTATGCGTTTATTTGGTTGACTTGATAAATGGGGGCCTACAATCCACTACATGTAGCCCCCTTTATCCTTCTGGTAACCCTCCTCGGTGAATTAACTTCTTTTCAATTCGGTGTGTGGCGAGGTCCATTCCCATCTGCACAACAAAAATGAACAGCGTTTTTGGAAGAAAAAAATGATTTTGTAAAATTTCTTCGATTAACTCGATTTTAATTATAAAATAGCGCGAATTTCCATTAAAATCTCGCCCATTACGTTGTTACCCTGCAATGCAACATTGGGATTCACTGGATTGGGGTGCGCGCCCCAAAATAAATCATTGACCTTTTTACGACCGCTCGCGTCTTCGAAAATAATTTGATTTCCGGTTGCCAAGAGTAAATTCGCCAAATTCGGATGCTGCGTAAACTTCAACATTACACACAATTTCATGTTTTGAACATCTTGCCTCGACATTGGAACTATCACTCTATGAGGCGTATTTACCCCACTTTTAGCCACCATTTTTGCGCCCATGGGGCTTTGTTCGGCTTGAATTTGAGCCATTATAGCGGGATTAGCGTATCGAAGTGCCTGAAAAAGCGCTTCGCTCGTTCGCCACATTTCACCGTTGAAATAAATGGGATAAGGCGCCATATTCCCCATCCATCCATAAGGGCCTGAAACTTTTTTAAACCAAATACTCATACATTAACATTTTAGGGGTTACACCTTATTAGAGCATACAAAAGGCCTTCACCTCCGTGACTCATCTCTACTCTTTCATTAAATTGCCGGAGGACTTAATCGATTGATACGAAGCTAGTATTTCGATTCGGAAGAAAAAAATGATTTTTAAAATTTAATCCACTTTTTTTCTTACCGCAAAAACACCCAACGGTTTTCCTCAGATAAATCCTTGACAAAACGGTAATTATCCAGATCAAAGCCTTGCAAATCGCTTAATTGTTGGATGTTATTTTCCAAGACGAAGCGCGCCATTTTTCCACGGGCATTTTTGGCGTACATCATCACTACTTTCGGCTTTCCTTCATTCTCTTCCATAAAAACCGGCGTGATGACCTTGGTCTTATCCCAATGCGGCAATACCGCTTTGCTGTACTCGTCCGAGGCGAGGTTAACTAAATATTCAGCTTCCGTACTCAACTGCTTCGCCAACTTATTCCCCCAGAACTGGTAAAGATTCTCCGCCTTCTTCACGGGAAGTTTCGTCTTCATTTCCAAACGGTAAGGTGCAATTAAATCGTCTGGATGCAGCACTCCATAGAGTCCGGATAAAATCCGCAGTTGGCCCTTCATGCGTTCTTGAGCACCTTCCGAAAGGGTATCCACCGACAATCCGCGGTACACCTCCCCGTCGAACATTTCCACCGCTCGGTAGAGAAAACGATGGTCCCACATTTTAATCATGTCCAAAGATTCCCTTGCCAAGGTTGCCGATACGCCCATTAGCTCCACGATGTGCTGGAATTTTAGCTTTACCAAAGAACGGTGAATGAGCTTTGACTCCGCCATGAACTTGGGGGTCAGTAACCTTTCCGGTTCAATGGCCGCTTGTTTTTTCAAATTTTTCGCCGGCGATATTAGCATTACATATTTCATACATCAAAATTTCATTAACACTGGGTAACAAGTTATCCACTTGTTCAAACCTTGTACAAAAATAACCTAACTTTAGCGACATTAAATTGATAAAATGAAGAAACTTATACTTGTTTTATTTGCCTTGTCGCCCCTTTACTTAAGCGCTCAAAACTCCGAATTTTATGGTTTTTTCGAACCGAGTATTAGCCATCTCGTTCCCATTCCATTGAAAGACGCACAGCCAGCGAACACCGTGCTAAAACCGAATTTTAAAGGAAGGGAAGACGTACAGGTTGACCAATCGCAAACCCATAACCCGGATTGGGTATG
>JBJTXE010000291.1:0-2121 GCA_046082075.1 Bacteroidota bacterium | reverse complement strand
TAATTCGTTTTCGGGTTTTCCCAAGGTAAGTTTTTCCAAAAACGTTATTTTATCGGAAGAAATAATAACACCTTGTTCCAATGCATCCTGGTACCCCTCTACTCGGTTGGTAACTTTAACGTCATAAGAACCTGGAAGAATGCCATTGATTTGGAACTCCCCATTATCGTCAGTGAGTGCATTTCCTTTCATGGACGCCCCGGACAAAAGGTACACTTTTGCGTTGGCGATTACGGCTCCTGTTTTATCGTCTTTAACGGTACCTTTCAAGGTTCCTAAACCTGATTGACCGAATAGATAAGTTGCTGTAAACAAAACTGTTACCGCCAAAAATGATAGCTTTTTAATCATAAAATGAATTTTAAAAGACTAGATTAAAGTTAAATTTAAGTTGCTAAATATAGAAAGTTTATCCATGTTCTCAAAAAATGGCTTAAAATAACCTAAAAAAATCCTCACTTTTGTTGCATGCGACCATCGTGCTATGAAGAAGTAATTCATTTTACCATTCACCAAGAATTATTGTGCATTGTGCTTTGCCAATTGAACGAATTTCAGGAAAACGATTTTTTACTCGATGCTGAACGACTTGAATACTCGACAATTCGTCATGAGAGGAGAAAAAAAGAATTTGCTGTTGTACGAAAGATGAAACATAAATATTTCCCCAACGAAGCCATACTTTATGCCCCCAGCGGCAAACCCTATTTAGAAAAATCCTGCGAAAACATTGGGATAAGCCATACGAAACAACATGCGCTTTTCGCCTTTTCAAAAGCTTTGTTTGGATGTGATATAGAAGAAAAAGATGACCGTTTGTTGCGGATTGAAGACAAATACACCACCCCTGAAGAGTGTTCCATTCTATTGCCTTTTGATTCTGTTGACCAACACTGCATGCTTTGGACTTGCAAGGAGGCAATTTATAAATTAATAGGGGTAGCAGGAATACACTGGAAAGAACAATGTAGGTTAGTGGAAGTACATTTTCCTGTAATGAAGTTTGAACTTTCACTCAATAACCAAGTGTCCAAAATCGATTGTTATGTCCAAGAGCGCTTCAACAATGCATGGATTTCTATTGCTTATTTAGCCCATGAATAACACCTTTAACCACCTGATAAACGGCAAGCCCAAGATTGCCATATTAATTGACCCTGAAAAAAACACTGATGCACCAGCCTTCAGCGCACGCCTCCAAAACTATATTGCTGGATGTCCGGACCTCTTTTTGATTGGTGGAAGTACCGCCACCAGGCATCAAACTGAGCAATGTATCGAGCGGATTAAAAAGGTAAGTAATCTTCCCATAGTATTATTTCCAGGTAGTTCCGAGCAATTTTCTTTCAATGCACATGGCGTGTTGTATTTAAACTTCATTTCAAGTAGAAACCCTAAATACCTCATTGAGGAACAAATCAACAGTGCGGAGGAGATTTATACCTCTGGTATAGATTGTATATCAACGGGTTACCTATTGATCGATGGAGGTACACGAACCAGCACAGCGCGGGTTACCCAGAGTACCCCAATGAACCAACAAGATGTCTCTTATATTTACTCAACAGCCTTAGCAGGTTGTTTGATGGGGCACTCCGCGATATACTTGGATGCAGGAAGTGGGGCAACGCATCCTGTTTCAGAGGCCATTATTACTGAAATTGCGGCCATTGCCAAGTTACTCATTGTAGGTGGAGGAATTCGGACCGTACCATCCATCCAAAAGGCTCATGCGGCCGGGGCAAAAATCGTTGTGATTGGAAATCATTTAGAGGAAAATCCTTCTTTTGCGCAAGAAATAGCGGCGTATCAACAACAGTTTCAGGCACATTAATGGTTCAAGACCGCCTTAAAACTTAAATCCAAGCTTTCAACGTTGTGGGTTAGGGCTCCGACAGAAATAAAATCTACCCCCGTTTCAGCATACCTAACGATGTTCGTTTCATTGATACCCCCTGATGCTTCAACCTCAAAATGCTCTGGAATACTTGCAATGCATTTGGTGATTTGCTCGGGCGAAAAATTATCGAGCATAATGCGGCCAACAGAAGAAAGTTGAATCACCTCCTGCAATTCCGTTACACTCCTTACCTCCACTTCTATTTTTAAATCCAACCCATG
>JBJTXE010000290.1:0-2295 GCA_046082075.1 Bacteroidota bacterium | reverse complement strand
AACGTTTTGAAATCCTTTGTGGCGAAACCATGCTGATGCTTTTTCGCAGCGAATTCCTCCAGTACAATACATGATCACCTTGCGGTCTTGGTTCCCCTTCAAAATTTCCTCCTCAATGACCGGCAGAGAATCCCGGAAAGTATCTACGTCCGGTACTATGGCGTTTTGAAAATGTCCCACCTCGTGTTCGTAGTGGTTTCTAAAATCCACCAAGAGGCAGTCCTCTTCGGAAGTTAATTCGTTGAATTCTTTGGCGGTTAAGTGTTTTCCTTTGTTCGTTACATCGAAGCTTTCATCGTTCAGCCCATCGGCCAGGATTTTATCCCTTACCTTAATTTTTAACTTAAGAAAAGGGAATTCGGTTGCTCCAGAATCTACGGCAACGTTTAAGCGAATTGCGTTCAAAAAGGGATAGGCGTAAAGTTTTTCTTTGAATTCCTCGAAGTGCTGTTCAGGTACTGCAATTTGGGCATTAATGCCTTCCTTTGCGACATAGGTTCTACCAATGATGTCCAAAGACATCCAAGTACTGAATAATTCATTTCGAAATTGGGAGGGATCGGATAAGTGTGCGTACTGGTAAAAAGAAACCAAGGTATAGCGATGGTTCTTCGCGCGCAGTTGCTGCTCCAATTCCTCTTTGCTGTATTTATTCCACAGTTGCATGCTATGTATACTTAAAGAGGATACAAAGGTAGGGAATTAGCCCAATAACTCAAAGGCGGTAGAATTCGCCTTATCCGATTTTGCTTTGTAAACTCAACCACCCACCACCGTTGTAAACTTCCTTGAACCCGTTATTTTGAAGCATGGACTTGGCAGATCCGCTGCGCATACCGGACGCACAACAGGTGATAATTGCTTTGTCCTTTGGTAAATTTTTCATTTGCTGTTGTAAGCTTTGCAATGGGATGTTTTTTGATCCCTTGATATGTCCACCGGTATATTCTCCAGGCGTTCGGACATCCAAGATGAGAGCACCGCTTTTAACCAAATGTGCGTAATCGACACCTGGTCCAAAAAATCGACTGAAAATTCCCATGGTTTATTGGTTTAATTGGTGATTCACATCCATCCATCCTCCGCCGTTTTCACAGGCAACTCCAAGAGATTGAAAATATTGTGTGGCTTGTTCACTTCGAACGCCTGCTGCACAGCAGAAAATAATGGGAGTTTTCATCTGCTTTATCTCCTCGACATGTTCCATGATTTCTTGCAGTGGTATGTTCACCGATTGAGCCACATGGCCTCCACTGAATTCTGCTCGCGTTCTTACGTCCACGATGGTTCCGTTAAATTCTTTCATGATTTTTTTGTTATTAAATCTTTAATTAAGGTGCTTCCTAGAAAAAAAAAGAATGCCGAAATATAGCGTGGAACGCCATGGGTTACCCGTTATTGCACAGCCATCAGTACAGCCGTAAAATCGATAATATGCATACCCAGAAGCCATTCCCAACACGGTAATACTTGCTAAAATGAGGTGTTCTTTTTTCATATTGAGTACAAAGGTAATCGGAATGTCACGGTTCTTGTGTAGCCTCGGTTACATAGTCATAGTCATTTTATTGCCTTATCTTTATACCAAATTAACTTAATTTTTATGCAACACATTCAATTTGAACATATCGACAAAGCTACGCAATGGATTGATAACGTAACGGACGAACAATTTGAGGAAGCCATCACCCAGTTGTCGGAAAAACAACCGATTTTATTGGACTATGTTCTTGCTGCACCTGCAGAATACGAAAATGAAGCCTTAGAAGGTTATTTACTTTATTACTATTGGGTCATCAACGAAAGCTACCTTCAAGCAGGGATTCCAACGACGATGGTTACAGAGGCCATGATCGAAGGTTTTGAGCAACCATTTGAAGATATGTTGGAAGATTATTTCGGTACGGAAAACGACGAGGAGGCCAACGAACGCATCGAAGAATTTTGCGATCAGCCGGAATTACTGAAATTCATGTCCATTGAAGTTTCTACGGACGATGAAGACGGCTCCAGCATGGACGACGAAACAGCAACGCAACTCTACGTTACGTGTGCTGCTATGATTGCCTTGCTCAACGAGAGCGCTAAGGTTACAGCTTAATCACCCTAAACACGCGAGACTCCTCGTTGCGTGTAACGCGCAACAGGTACATTCCGTGTGCGAATTTCGAGATGTCTACGGGTTGGGTGGCGATGGGATTGAGGGTTTTCTGCACGGATCCTTCCATGAGGTATTGACCACAGTCATTGAAGATGGTATAGGTGGTTGTACCTTCTGCCAATACATTTAGGGTG
>JBJTXE010000289.1:0-2673 GCA_046082075.1 Bacteroidota bacterium | reverse complement strand
GTTGTTCTTCTCGCAGTATGCTTTACCTAACACTTCAATCTTCTTGGTGATTTGCTCTATTTTTTTCATCGATTCTTGTTCTAAACGTGATCCTTCGGTCTGCTGGTATTGAACCAATTCCTGCTCCATACTTTGTGCCTTTTGTTGAATTTGAACAATTTCATTTTGCGACAACAAACCATTCCTTGCTTTTTCATCGTTCCTTCGCACGTATTCTTCTAATTCCTTAGACCGTTTTTGAATTTCAGATTCAAAGATTCGCTGTTTTTTAGTAACCGCCTTATCTTCACGCTGATAATACTTAAATCCTTCTTTTAAACTGTCTTGGTAGTAAAATGCAATCACCAAATTGTTATCGTATCGCGTAATTATCGTGGGTTTAGTATCGGTTTTTTTTACCGCATTCTGATCCGAATTACACGCCACCGCTGTCAAAAGAATTGCGGCACAAACCAAAAGCTTCATCATAATTAGGGGTTTAAAAATTGTGCATAATCATCGCGCATGGTTAGGAAACGTTTTAAGCAAGCGAGCCAAAAATCGTTCGATAGCTTCGCTGAAAATTGTTCCAAATCTGAAACCTCGCTCACGGGAATTTTAAAAATTTGCTCGAAGTTATCCAATGTGATTTTCAACAAATATTTTCCGTTGTATTCATGAACCTGAATAAGGTAGTGGGAATGCGGAATCTCCTTAACCAATCGCATGCTCAAAATTACGAATTATTCTAGGTTATCCCTAATACGATTCATCTACCCTTTTTGCGGTATTTATTTAGAATCATTCTAAAATACCATTTTTTAGGTATTGAATTCGGCCGATGCGCTCCGTTACTTTGCAGTAAAATTCAGTGCTCATGAAACGCATTCTATTGGCTGCATCGTTCTTACTACTCGTTATGGCAAACGCCGTTGGACAAGACGGTCAGCTTAGAACTTCGGAAGTAATCGTTCGCACCTACGTTCAATCGAAAACAATGCCCGACTCCATTTACAATATGCGCATTGTTGCTGGCAAAAAAATCGAGGTTGTATCCTTAACGTCTAAAGACATCGACTTATCCACCAACAATTACCGACAAGTGTTTCGAAAAACACCCGGAATTTTTGTATCAGAACATGATGCTTCAGGTCTGCAAACCAGCATTTCTACCCGGGGACTGAGTGCCAACCGTTCTTGGGAATTCAACATGCGCCAGAACGGCTACGACATTGCTGCAGATCCTTCAGGCTATGCCGAAGCGTATTATTCGCCCACGCTTGATGCCGTAGCCAACGTACAAATTTATCGTGGATCATCTGCCTTGCAATATGGATCTCAATTCGGTGGTATGATCAATTATCAACTCAAAGAAAACATTGGTGAACGTCCCATCGTTTATGAGGGTTCACATACCGCTGGCTCCTTTGGGATGTTCAACAGTTACAATGCCATCGGGGGTAAAAAGGGCGCTTGGTCTTATTACGGATTCATGCATCATCGCCAAGCTCAAGGCTTTCGGGCTAACAGTCGATATTTTACGCATACCTATTTTGGGAAATTGGGATACGAATGGAAAGGAGGAAAAATTACCGCTGAGTACACCAACAGTTCGTATTTAAGTCAACAAGCCGGTGGCTTACACGACACCATGGCATCTAGCCATCCGGACACCTCCTTAAGGGCTCGAAATTGGTTCGAATTACCGTGGAAAATGGCCTCCATTCAATGGAATCACGAAATAAATAAAAGCTTTAGCCTTCAAGGCACTGTCAACTACCTCAACGGTCACCGCAACAGCGTAGGTTTTTTAAAACCCCTGAACATTGCAGACACCTTCAATGTAACCCTCGGTGGTTACAATCCAAGAGATGTCGATGTCGATGTGTACAACACCTTATCGAGTGAAATTCGATTCAACAAGGGCTTTAAATTGGGAGGTAAACAACAGACCTTAACAGGAGGAGTGAGATACTGCTTGAGTGATATACACCGATTGCAAAAAGGTATAGGTTCCAATGGGGTCGATTTTACTTTAACCGTTGTTCCTGACAATAGCGGAAAAATATACCAGAGAGACCTGGATTTACAAACGCAAAACTTGGCTTTTTTCGCTGAGCAGCTGTTTAACATCGGTGAAAAATTCAGCATTTCTCCAGGATTTAGGGCAGAAGCTATTCAATCTTCGCTTTCGGGAAGGAGTAATCAAGTGGCAGGTGGGTATATTCCGAATTCAACGAAGAACCGTTACCTTTTCTTAGGCGGTATTTCCTCCAAATACGTGCTCGTAAAAAAACAAAATACGAGCCTTAGCTTGTACGCCAATGCCAACCAAAACTATCGACCGGTAATGTACAGTGAATTGCTTCCTTCCTCCACCACAGAAATCGTTGACCCCATGTTGCACGACATGACAGGTTACAGCAGCGAAGGTGGGATGAAAGGATCCGTATTTTTTGGAAACATCTTCTTTAATTTTGACGTCAATGCCTTTTACATCCGATATAATAATAAAGTGGGAACCCTCAATCTTAACGGTGCTCCTTTCAAAACCAATATTGGTGATTTAGAGTCCAAGGGATTGGAAGTATATACGGAAATTTCTTTTTTTAACCCGTTCTTTAAAAATTCTACAAAATCCGAACAATTGAACGTATACTTCAGCGGCACCTCAACCGACGCTCGTTATAAACG
>JBJTXE010000288.1:0-8713 GCA_046082075.1 Bacteroidota bacterium | reverse complement strand
AGTTAGGTTAAAATCCACAAACAAGGTGTGAGGATTGGCGAATTCCAACGCAGCAAATAACTGATCAAAATCCAAGCCCACCGAATGCATTACCAACGGATTAAGAAAAGATGGTAATCCTGGGTTTCGCTTTTAGAGGACAAGGTCTCCACACTGCAATTAAGGTCGAAGCGTTTGCCCAAGCCACGAATCAATCCAAACAACATAGGAACCAGTCCTTCTCGGTGGCTTTTGTATAAAAGTTCAACGGAATTTTCCGTTTCGTTTTGCACGGAAAACTGAGGAGGAGCTAGTTGAGGCATCATGCTGTTCATGCGCATGTGAAGCATATCGAGGTTAGCCAGAAACTCCACAAAATTGTCGCCGCATAAATCCATTAACACACCGTACCCTTCATCCGCGGTGTAAGTAATCCAGTATTCCCCAAAAAGTTCAAGTACAGCAGCGGCATCCGCACCAAGCACGGTAGAAGCATTGCCCACCAATTTATACGTCAAAGCATCATCATAGGACTGTAAGCCCACAAATTCCGGGTCATGAAAATCCGACCTTCGTGCGATTTCCTCCCACTTATCCAATCCATAATTATTGACTACTAAATCCTTGATTGCTTTGTTAACGAGTCCGTACATATTTTTTTTTCAAAGTTAAGAAACCCTCCTGTTAATTCACGCTTCACTGCAGGTAAAATGTGTAATATTGCACAAAATAATCCATGGAATACAACAATTTAGGGAAAACAGGACTCCCCATTAGCCGACTGTCCTTTGGTTCTTGGCTAACGTTTGGAAAGCAAATCGACGAAGCCTTGGTAGAGCGGCTTATGGGAATCGCCTACGATCATGGCGTAAATTTTTTCGATAACGCAGAGATATACGCCCGCGGAATGAGCGAGACCGTGATGGGTAAGGTCTTGAAAAAAAGCGGATGGTCACGCGACAGTTTTATTGTGAGCAGTAAGGTCTTTTTCGGCTCCGGAGGTCAACTTCCAACCCAGAAAGGCTTAAACCGTAAACACGTTGTTGAAGCATGTCATCAAGCTATGGAAAGGCTGCAAGTGGATTATTTGGATTTGTATTTATGCCATAGGCCTGACAAGAAAACTCCGATCGAGGAAACGGTTTGGGCTATGCATCATTTAATTCAACAAGGCAAGGTGTTGTATTGGGGGACTTCGGAATGGAGTGCACAGGAAATCATGGAGGCGCATATGTTTGCTAAACAGAACCATTTGATTGGGCCGGTGGTTGAACAACCAGAGTATAATTTGTTCGCACGTAATAAGGTAGAAGTAGAATTCGATCAAATATATAAAACGGCGGGATTAGGTACCACAATTTGGTCACCTTTAGCTTCTGGAGTGTTATCCGGAAAATACAACAACGATATTCCAACGGATACGCGGCTTACCATGGAAGGATTGGAATGGCTTCGTGAAAAAAACATCACCCGAGAAAAATTAGCAATCACCCGAGAACTAACTAAGCTCTCCGGAGACCTTGGAATTAGTTTAGCACAATTGAGCATTGCTTGGTGTTTGAAAAACCCGAACGTAAGCACGGTAATATTAGGTGCCAGCAAAGAAGCCCAACTCCATGAAAATTTAGCCTCCTTGGACCATGTTGGCCTACTGACTTCCGAAATTATGCAGCATATCGAACGAATCGTGGACAACAAACCCTCCTTTCCAGCCTTCTAAAACCATTTTAGGAATGCTTTGTTAATGAATTTAAATAGTAAAATGATTGAAACCGATATAATTATCATTGGTGCGGGGCCTGTAGGTTTATTTACCGTGTTTGAGGCAGGGTTGCTCAAATTGAGATGCCACCTGATTGATTCTTTGCCACAGCCTGGTGGACAATGTTCGGAGATTTATCCCAAAAAACCCATCTACGACATCCCGGGATTTCCAGAGATATTGGCAGGAGAATTAATCGACAACTTGATGCAACAGGCGGCCCCGTTTAAACCAGGGTTTACCCTCGGAGACGCGGCACAAAGCATTGAAAAATTGGAGAACAACACCTTTGTAGTTACGACCGTTAAAGGCACACAACATGTTGCTCCGATTGTAATCATTGCTGGAGGTTTGGGAGTTTTTGAACCAAGAAAACCGCCTATTTCAACCCTTGAGCAATTCGAAGACCGAGGGGTAGAATACATCATCAAAGATCCAGCTATTTACCAAGACAAACGATGCGTTTTAGCGGGAGGAGGAGATTCTGCATTGGATTGGTCCATCTACCTGGTGGAAAATTCCATTGCTTCAAAAGTAACCCTTGTGCACCGAAGCGCCTCTTTTAGAGGCCATTTAGATTCGGTTCAAAAAGTGATTGATTTATCGGAACAGGGTCACATTGAATTGATTACCGAAGCTGAGGTCACAGGACTAGAAGGGGAAAACAGTTTAAAGAAGGTCATCATTAACCATCAATCGCAAGGAGAAATTCATCGGGATGCAGACCATTTTATACCTCTATTCGGCCTAAAACCAAGCCTTGGCCCTATCGCTGATTGGGGATTAGAACTGGAAAAAGGGGCCATCAAAGTAAATACCTTAGACTACTCAACCAACATTCCTGGAATATATGCTGTCGGTGATGTTAATACTTACGAGAATAAACTCAAACTCATTCTTTGTGGTTTTCACGAAGGAACGCTGGCGGTTCAATCGGCTTTTGCCCGAATATACCCTGAAAAGAAAAACGTACTCAAATACACCACGGTTAACGGTGTTCAAGGCTTTGCATAACCATGAAAGTTAAAGGTGTTGTAATTCTCGGTCTATTCGCGTTATTTTCCATCTTGGTGGTGCAATTGTTTTGGATTCGACAAGCCATGGAGACTCAAGAAGTAAGCGTTTCCATTCAACATAAAGAGGACAGCCTTAAACGGAAGGAATTTGATGACAAGGTTCATTTATCCTTGTTAAATGTTTTATCCAAAATTCAAAAGAAAGAGGGTTTAACCCCAGAGCTTTACGGTGCTATCCATAAAGTCGGTAATGCCCATTATACCGTTGCTATTAACATCAACGAGGAGCTGCCCATGTTGTATTTGGAGAATTTATTGAAACGCGAATTTTATCTTCAAACCATTCAACGCGATTTCTATTACGGAATTTACGATTGTTTCACTGATTCTATCACCTTGAGCAATAAGATAACCTATAAACAAGACTCCATTTATGTTCAAGAAAGTCAAGCAACGTCCGCGGTAAGCCCAGAAATACTGAACCTTAAAAAAGACGGGCATTATTTCACTGTATTTTTCCCTGAAATCCCGGCCAAAGCCTTGGTCGTTACTCGAGATATTTCCCCATGGATTTATTTAATCATCATGTTGTTGGTGGTTTCTTTGTTTTTTGCGTTTTCTGTCTCCATTATTTTACGTCAAAATAGGTTAGCAGAAGTAAAAACAGACTTCATTAACAACATGACGCATGAATTAAAAACGCCCATTTCTACCATCAGTTTATCCGCAGAAATGTTGCTTCGTTCCAATCCTCTAGAAACCGATAAAGCCCATAAATACGCGGGCATCATTTACAAAGAAAATAAACGCTTGGAGCATCAAGTAGAACGTGTTCTGAATGTTGCTAAATTGGACAAAGACCACGTCGTTCTCAATAAGCAAGAATTCAATGTCAATGAATTGTTGGAAGAAGTCAAAGAAAATTTTGAGCTGCACCACTTGGAAAAAGGTGGAAGTATTTCGGTCAATTTATTCGCACGAAATCACCTTATTCAGGCCGACAACGTACACCTTACGAATGTCATTTACAATTTATTGGATAATGCGGTGAAATACTGCGAAGACACCCCGGAGATTCACTTGAGTACTCGGGACGAAAAGAATGGCCTTTGGATTGAAATCACCGACAACGGGATTGGCATTAAAAAAGAAAATTTATCCATGATTTTCGATAAGTTTTACCGCGTTCCAACCGGCAACCTGCACAACGTTAAAGGCTTTGGTCTTGGCTTATACTACGTAAAACTGATTACGGAAGCACACGGCGGGAAGGTGGTAGTAAAAAGCACCCTCGGAAAAGGCACAACGTTCTCACTCTTTCTTCCCTGACCGCGCTAAACGGGTATCCGGTTGAGGGGCTATTCCTTTACGCAGAATTTCCTTACGTCGCACATCAAAAGTCCATTCTTCCAGAATCAGCCCATGAGGTATTCGAACTTGCATTGCATAGAGCTTTCCGTGACTTTCTGGCACTTTGGTAAGGATAAAATCCTGAGATGCTTCAATCGGGCAAAACCGCTCTTTCGGATAGCATAGACGTACCGTTTGTCGCTCAACGACGATTTTCATTTCAAGCTGAGTAAAATGAAAATTATTGCCTCGCTGAAGAAAGGTATATTCGGGTTGAAAACCAAGATAGATACCTCTCAGTTTACGCGGAATCTTTGCCTTATTTTGCGCTTGAAAAGAAAGGCAAAACAACATCATGAAACAAGAAAAAACCACCATTTTCACTTGGCTAAAGTAAAAAATAATTAGCACCTTGTTGATTAAGCCGTTGATAAAAACCCGCCAGAACCTGTTCAAGGTACGCCTCTCCGAAGTAACTTCGTTCTAGAATGGAACAATACCACCAACTGCTACAGCATATTTTAGATCACGGCACAGAGAAATCGGATCGTACGGGTACGGGTACGCTATCTGTATTCGGTTATCAAATGCGCTTTGACCTAGCTCAGGGCTTTCCGTTGGTGACCACGAAAAAACTTCACCTTCGATCGATTATCCACGAATTATTATGGTTTTTGAAAGGAGACACCAATATTCAATACTTAAAAGAAAATAAGGTTAGTATCTGGGATGAATGGGCGGATGCAAACGGCAATTTAGGACCTGTATACGGTTATCAATGGCGAAGTTGGCCCACCCCAGACGGCCCATCGATCGACCAAATTTCACAGGTGATCGATCAAATTAAGAACAACCCGAATTCTCGAAGAATGATTGTTTCTGCTTGGAATGTTGCCTGTGTGCAAGATATGGCTCTTCCCCCATGCCATACCCTTTTTCAATTTTATGTTGCCGAGGGTAAACTCAGTTGTCAATTATACCAACGCAGCGCCGACACCTTCCTTGGTATTCCGTTTAATATTGCCTCTTATGCCTTGTTAACCATGATGGTAGCCCAAGTGTGTGGGCTCCAACCCGGAGAATTTATTCATACCCTAGGCGATACCCATCTTTATTTGAATCATTTAGAACAAGCTCGTCTTCAGTTAAGTCGCCCCATGAAGCCCCTCCCTACGATGCACATCAATCCGAAAGTAAAGTCCATTTTTGATTTCACCTTCGAAGATTTTGAATTGGTTGGTTACGACCCGCATCCTCACATTAAAGCAGAGGTAGCGGTATGATGAAAATTGCATTGATTGTCGCCATGGATGAAGAGCGCGGCATTGGTCGAAACAACGACTTGATGTGGAATCTCCCATCCGATATGCAGTTTTTTAAATCCACAACCCAAGGACATATCGTTGTTATGGGTAGAAAAAATTTCGATTCCATCCCTGAAAAGTACCGGCCTTTACCCCAACGGATTAACTGCGTATTATCGCGGTCAAGTGACTTTACCGCCCCTGACTGCCTTGTTTTTCAAAACCTTCTGGAATGTGTGCAACAATTTCAAGAGGATTCAAGAACCCTTTTTATTATTGGAGGCGGAGAAATTTATCGTCTAGCTATGGAGGAGCTTTCCATGGATGAGATGTACATTACAAAAATCGATGGGGTCTTCGGAGCGGATACTTTTTTTCCAACATTTGACGAAAGTGCTTGGGACATTGAAATCCTAAAAACACACGATATAGACGATAAGCACTCGCATAGATTTACCATTTATAAATATAGTAGAAGGTAAAAAATCAATAACTTTAATTAAACGAATATGATGTTAGCTCCTTTTAATTTACATCGATGGATCAAAGAGAACCGTGACCTTTTAAAACCCCCGGTTTCGAATAAGAATCTCTACCATGAGGCGGGTGACTTTATTGTAATGGTGGTCGGTGGTCCCAATGCTCGTAAGGACTATCATTACAACGAAAGCGAAGAACTTTTTTATCAGCTAGAAGGTGATATTACGGTCAGGGTACAGCATGAAGGCAAGCCGCAAGATATTTTAATTCAGGAGGGTGAAATGTTTTTATTGCCCGCTAAAACTCCGCACTCCCCAATTCGAGGTGAAAATACCGTTGGACTTGTTATAGAACGGGTACGCAAAGGAACAACACTGAAAGACGGACTCTTTTGGTACTGTGAAAACTGTAATCATGAATTGAAATCCTACCGCTTTTTTTTAGAAAACATTGAAAAAGACTTCATTCCTCGTTTTCGTGAATTTTACGGTTCAGAAGAAATGCGCACCTGTACTAACTGTGCGCATGTGATGTCAATCGACCCGCGTTTTACCTAACAGACCTACTTGTCCGTTGTATAGGTGTACAAGTAGGTAATGTTCGTGATTTTGTTGTAGTACTGAATCACCAGCTTTTTAGCACGCAATTCACGAATCGTAAACTGAACGGGTAAGTCTGCCCCATGTTTCAATAAAAACAATCCCGTTTTTTCATCGTTGAAAGACCATGTTCCATGTTCAAAGGTTGATTGAAGTTGATTAAGCACCAATTCCGTTGAATAACGAGAATAGGTTCCATCTTTTTCAATGACCATTTTAAGTGACGGTATCGCATCAACAAACTCCACACCATTTACGAGGTAACTGGTGAGTTTCCAATCGTTAACCATGCGGTTATTTTTGGTTCTTAGGGTGAATCCGGGACCATCGGGATACTTACTGCATGAGGGCGTTAAAACAACCAAGGCAATCGCGAAAAGGAAAAGGGCTACAAATCTCATAATGATATAATTGTTCTCAAAGTTAGAAAAAAAATGAAAAAAACGAAAACGAATTAAATTACCTTCACCTCCAAGGAAATTCAGCTTTAACATTTGTTGAACGGACTATTCCGAACGAAAGTCTAAAGTGGTCATAGCTTTGCTGTCTTGCATGACCAAATGTTGCGCACTCAGGGAAATAAGGGAAAAGGTATCGCGCTTTTCCATAGAATACTCTTCAGGTTCCAATACCATCTTAGATTGTTGTTCAATGAATTTCCATGAGCCTTGATGTTTTACTGAACTTTCAACCCCTAGCACCTTCTGATAAACTGCCCATTCGTAGTTTCCTTGAAGGTCGAGCGAGACTACCACTCGTGTGTTATCCGTGGCAGTGGAAGGGAATAAGGCCGATGATTTGTGTAAAATCCAAGTGCGAGCAATGCGGTGTCCCTTCGATCTTGGATCGTAGTTGGGAAGCATCGGCACTTTTTTACAAGAAAGCAGCACAAAAACGGAGCAGAAAATTGCGGGAAAAAGGGAATTAACGTTCATGGCACATCGAAAAAATCGAATTATTTCAAATAAGGTACTAGAAGAACGGAGTATCTTTGTAAAAAGTTACGATGAAAAAGATGTTTTTTTTCCTGTTGGTAGGGTGTCTGACGTTCTCGTGTAAGGATTCAAGCCCTCAAAACAAACCCAAGGCCAATCCCGCTGCGAAGGCTGTGGTAACGCCTAACGCCTGTGTTCAAATGAGGGTAGAAGGCATGGTCTGTAAAATGGGATGTGGTGGAGCCATTCGCAAGGAACTCTTGAACGGCGGCGGAGTTGCCCGAGTCGAGGTTGACTTTCAAGAGGATCAAAAATCCCAAATCATTGTTGCTCATTTCGATAGTACAAAAATCGATACAGACGCCATAAAATCAAGGATTAAGGCCACGAACGACGGACAATTTAAGGTCTTGGAAGTGCGGCGCATAAGCCAAGGTAATTAACATGGAATTGTACCACCAATCATGCGGCGAAGGATTCCCGCTTGTGGTGTTGCACGGATTATTTGGGTCTTCCGATAATTGGCACACCCTAGCCCAACGCTTTGGATCTTTTTTTAAGGTGTACTATGTTGATCTTCGTAATCATGGGCGTTCTCCATGGGACGATGTGCATACCTACGAAGCCATGGCAGAGGACCTGTATGGCTTTTTTAAACACCATGGCCTTCAAAAAGCGCACCTCTTAGGTCACTCCATGGGCGGAAAAGTGGCGATGCATTTCGCTCAAAAGCATCCTGAATTCCTCGAGAAAATGGTCATTGCCGATATGGGTGTTAAAGCGTATCCGATGCACCATGAGCATATATTGGCTGGAATCCACGCCTTGGATTTACCCAACATCCGTTCACGCAGCGAAGCGGAAAAAATACTAAGCCTCCACGTTGAAGCGGCTGGCGTACGTCAATTTTTGTTGAAGAATTTATATTGGGTAACGGCAGGTCAATTGGGATGGCGGATGAATGTAGAGGTTTTGGAGCGCGAAATGCCCAACATTCTTGCCGCATTGCCGGAAGAGGTAAGCTGGACGCCCACGCTTTTTTTACGCGGCGAACTTTCCAACTACATCATAGCAGAGGACGAAGTTTTGATCGAGGAACTTTTCCCAGATTCGATGATTCAAACGATATCCTATGCTGGGCATTGGTTGCATGCCGAACAGCCCGATGCGTTTTTCGATGCGGTAATGGGATTCTGTTTACGTTGATCAATTCAACCTAAACGGAACGTTTAATTTCGTTAATGCTTGGTACAATTCGGGATCGGGTTTTACCCGCAGCGATTTGGAG
>JBJTXE010000287.1:0-6481 GCA_046082075.1 Bacteroidota bacterium | reverse complement strand
GCATCTACCCGCGAAGTTTGTCCCGTTCCACAGGCTAAAAGCTGACCGTTTTTGACGAGGGTTATAGCATTGGATTTGGTGTGTTTTACAATGATATTCGCCATTAAGAGGTCATCTGTTTCTTGTTGTGTTACCTTGCGTTGGGTGACTAATTTTAGGTCGGATTGTTGTATTATTACTTCGTCCGCCTCTTGTATTAATGTGCCGTTTAATACCGTTCGTACTTGCGATTTTGGAGACTCAAACTTTTTAATTTTCAACAGAATTCGGTTCGTTTTTTCCTTCAGCAAGGTTAATACACCTTCTTCGAAATCAGGAGCCAAAAGCACTTCGAAAAACAAGGAGTGCATCATTACCGCACATTCCGAACTTACGGTTTGATTGGTAATTAATACCCCCCCAAAGGCGCTTACAGGGTCTGCTTCGAGCGCATTTTTATACGCTTGTTCCACGGTGTTTCCAAGGGCTAATCCACAGGCATTGTTATGTTTGATGATGGCGAAGAGAGGGGTTTCGCTTGAAAAATCTTTCATTAATTTCCATGCGGCATCTACGTCCAGCAGGTTATTGTATGATAACTCTTTTCCATTCAATTGCTCAAACGCCTCGATTAAATTACCCTCGAAACTAGCTTTTTGATGAGGATTTTCTCCGTATCGTAAAGGAGTTGAGGAAAGGGTTGGTGCTTGAAAATATTCTTGAATCGCACGATCATACGACTGGGTTTTGGCAAAAGCCTCGCCTGCCCAACGTTTGCGGTCACTTAACGCGGTTGTCCCTTCGGAGATCGATATTTTCTCCACCAATTCATCATATTGATCAGTTGATGAAATTACCACAACGTCGTTGAAGTTTTTCGCCGCTGCACGAATCAATGAAACCCCACCAATATCAATTTTCTCGATAATGTCTTCTTCCTTGTTCGTGTTTTTCAACGTTTCTTCAAAAGGATAGAGATCCACCACCACTAAATCTAAGGGGGGAATTTCGTGTTCTATTACCGTTGATTGATCTTGTGGGTTGGATCTGCGGTTCAATATTCCTCCAAAAACCTTTGGGTGTAGCGTTTTAACCCTCCCTCCAAGTATTTCAGGATATTGAGTAATTTCTTCAATTTGAATTACGGGATAGCCTAAATTTTCCAAGTAAGTGGATGTTCCTCCCGTAGAATACAATACCGCACCAAATGCATGCAGTTTTTTTACTAAAGGTTCTAATCCAGCTTTATTATAAACGGAAATTAACGCCGATTTAATCGGTATGTTCTGTGCCATTATATTGTCTTGCTTCTCCTATCCTGAACACATTTCACAGCTGTCGGGATTTTCCAGCGAACAAGCAATTTGTGCTTGCATTTCCTCTTCTGTTTTAGAAGGCTCCTCAACAACACGTTTGTCAATCGTGAATTTTATCGCGTCAGTTGCCGCTTTTGTCCTAAGATAGTACATACCCGTTTTCAACCCTTTCTCCCAGCCGTAGAAATGCATAGAGGTTAATTTTCCAAAATTCGCGTTCTCCATGAAAATGTTCAAGGATTGGCTTTGGCAAATGTAGGCTCCGCGATCGGCTGCTTGGTCCAAAATGGCTTTTTGAGAAATTTCCCAAGCGGTTTTATATAAATTCTTGATGCGTTCTGGGATTTCGGTAATGTTTTGTACCGAACCATTGGCGGCCATTATTTTTTGACGCATTTCAGGATTCCAAAGGCCTTCTTTAACAAGATCCTTAAGTAAATGTTTATTCACAATGATAAACTCTCCGGAAAGAACTCTGCGAGTGTAAATGTTGGAGGTGTAGGGTTCGAAACATTCGTTATTACCAAGAATTTGTGCGGTTGAAGCCGTTGGCATGGGTGCAAGCAACAAGGAATTTCTCACGCCATGTCGTTTAACTTCTTCTTTCAATGCATCCCACTCCCATCTGCCTGAAGGGGTAACACCCCAATGATCAAACTGAAAAACACCTTGAGAAACCGGGGACCCTTTGAATGTACTATAAGGCCCGTCTTGTATTGCCAAGTCCTTTGATGCCGTCATTGCAGCATAATAAATGGTTTCAAAGAGTTCGCGGTTTAATTTACGCGCCTCGTCGGATTCAAAGGGGTAACCCATTAATATGTAGGCGTCTGCTAATCCTTGAACACCAAGTCCAATGGGACGGTGGCGAAGGTTTGAGTTTTTGGCCGCCTCAACAGGGTAGTAGTTCTCATCAATTACTCGGTTTAGGTTAAGGGTAACCTGGTATGTTACTTCGAAGAGTTTATCGTGGTCGAATTGCCCGTCTTCTGTGATGAATTTTGGGAGCGCTAGCGAAGCGAGGTTACATACGGCAGTTTCATCTGGCGCAGTGTATTCGATGATTTCTGTGCAGAGATTAGAGGACTTAATGGTTCCTAAATTCTGTTGATTCGATTTAGCATTTGCCGCATCTTTGTAGAGCATATAAGGTGTCCCCGTTTCAATTTGAGACTCTAGAATTTTGAACCACAAATCTTGTGCGTTCATGGTTTTGCGTCCCCGGCCTTCTTGCTCGTACTTCGTGTAAAGCGCTTCAAACGCTTCACTGTGGGTGTCGGCTAATCCTGGACATTCTTTAGGACACATCAAAGTCCAAGTACCATTGGCTTTAACGCGCTTCATGAATAGGTCTGGAATCCATAAGGCGTAGAATAAGTCTCGGGCACGCTGCTCCTCTTTACCGTGGTTTTTCTTTAAATCAAGAAAATCGAAAACATCAGCATGCCATGGCTCTAAATAAACGGCAAAGGAACCTTTTCGCTTTCCACCTCCTTGATCCACGTAACGGGCGGTATCGTTGTAAACGCGAAGCATGGGGATGATTCCATTGGAAGTGCCGTTCGTTCCTTTAATGTACGAGCCTGTAGCGCGAATGTCATGAATAGACAAACCAATACCTCCGGCAGCTTGGGATATTTGAGCACACGAGGTTAAGGTGTCGTATATTCCCACAATGCTGTCCTCTTTCATCGTTAGCAAAAAACATGAAGACATTTGCGGCTTGGGAGTTCCTGCATTGAATAAGGTTGGGGTGGCATGCGTAAACCAGCCTTCGGACATCAAATTGTAGGTTTTAATAGCGGAGGCAATATCGTTTTTATGAATGCCAAGCGAAACGCGCATTAACATATGCTGAGGGCGCTCAGCAATTTTACCATCAATTTTCAAAAGATACGATCTGGTTAAGGTTTTAAAACCAAAATAATCGTAGCGAAAATCACGGTCGTAAATAATGCTTGAATCCAATGCTTCTCTGTTTTCTTGTATGATCTGATACACGTCTTCCGCTAAAAGCGATGCGTTTTGACCCGTTTTAGGGTCGGTGTAATGGAATAAATCCGACATTACTTCAGAAAAAAGCTTTTTGGTTTCTTTATGTAAGTTGGAAACAGCAATTCTTGAGGCCAACAAAGCGTAATCAGGATGTTCTGTCGTCTTGGCGGCGGCAACTTCTGCCGCTAAATTATCCAAATCAGTAGTTGATACCCCGTCGTACAAACCTTCGATAACTTTCATGGCCACCGATTCGGGGGAAACAATAGGATCTAGTCCATAGCACATTTTCACTACCCTTGCAGTGATTTTATCAAATTTCACGGCCTCTGTTCGTCCGTCACGCTTAAAAACGTACATTGTTTTCTTCTATTTAATGGGTTAAAATTCTTCGTCTAAACTGAAACGTTGCGTTTCTTTTTCTCCTAAAACATTGGCTTTTTGGTATTCTCCGACACGGCGTTCGAAAAAGTTGGATTTGCCTTGAATAGAAATCATTTCCATGAAGTCGAACGGACAAGAGACATTGTAAATCTTAGCATTCCCTAATTCCACCAAAAGTCGGTCAGCTACAAATTCGATATATTGGCTCATTAAATCGCTGTTCATTCCAATCAGTTTCACAGGTAGTGCTTCGGTAATGAATTCTTTCTCAATTTCTACGGCGTCCCGAATGATTTCTTCCACTTGCGCTTTATCCAGCTTATTCACCAAATGATTCGAATATAAGAGGCAGGCAAAATCGCAATGTAGGCCTTCATCGCGGGAAATTAACTCATTAGAAAAACAAAGGCCGGGCATTAAACCACGTTTTTTAAGCCAGAAAATGGAACAAAACGAACCGGAGAAGAATATTCCTTCAACCGCTGCGAAAGCCACCAAGCGCTCTGCAAACGAACCTTTATCTATCCACCTTAACGCCCACTCTGCTTTTTTCTTGACGCAATCGAGTGTATCGATAGCATTAAAAAGGGTTGCCTTCTCCTTCGTGTCTTTGATGTAGGTATCAATCAGCAAGGAATACGTCTCGGAATGAATATTCTCTATAGCTACTTGAAATCCATAAAAGAATTTGGCCTCGGTATACTGTACCTCCGACAGAAAATTTTCAGCTAGATTTTCATTGACAATACCATCCGAGGCAGCAAAAAATGCCAAGACATGCTTCACAAAATGACGTTCATCGTCGTTGAGCTGACCCCAATCGGTTAAATCTTGTGACAAATCGATTTCCTCCGCCGTCCAAAAGCTCGCTTCAGCTTTTTTGTAAAAACTCCAAATGTCGTTGTGCTCGATCGGAAAAAGCACAAAACGATTTTTGTTTTCTGTAAGTATTGGCTCCATTTATTTATATTTTATTTACAATTCCTTAACGTTTCCGGCTTAAATCGACAAACCCTCTGCCCCACTGCTGAGGATGTTTATATACCATAAAAACAACTTAACCTCTCTCGTTACAGAAGCAATTTTATTGCTCAAAATTCGTTCTCAAAAGGTTTACAAAGGTTCGAAAAAAAACCTGTCGAAAAACACCTTTCCAATGTTAAATTTTGACCCAATTATGTCAATTCACCGCTGCAATTCTCGCCACGTCTATGTTTGAAGACTTTATTAACAATTAAAAAAGTTATTAAGCCATCAAAATTTAATGAGCCCCAAAGTTGTTGTGCTGGAGACTTATCGATAATTCGAAATCAAATGTCCGAAGAATTATTCATGGTTATGTTGTTCTATTCGAGTGCTTTTCAACAGGTCAATGTTGACTTTCATGCAACTCATTAACCGCCTTATAAAACCGTAGTAAATCATGCTAAGTAATTTGTTATATGTGTTTTTTCCAAACCGCTGCCTCAAATGTAAGGAAGAGCTCCTCGGACGGGAAAATTACCTCTGTACGTTTTGCTCGGCGGAACTGAAGCCTATGTATTATGGACCTATTCATTTCGAACTATTGGGCAATATTCCTTGTTTCGGACTATACCGATACGAAGAATTATCCGCCATTCAGGTATTGATTCATCATTTGAAGTATCAACAGAAGAAACATATCGGTATTGAATTAGGGTATTTGTTAGCGAATTCGATTCCTGTTGCAGACCGCCCAGAATTACTGATTCCTGTACCCATAACTTCCCAAAAACGGTGGTCAAGAGGGTATAATCAAAGTGAGTGGATTTGCAAAGGATTTAAGGCTTGTACAAAGGTGCCGGTCCAAAACGAGTTATTTCAGCGAATCAAGCATACGGAAAGTCAAACTCGGCTGAGTAAACTTGCGAGAAGGAATAATGTGGAAGGCGCTTTTGCTTTGGCCCAATCTATTCCTGTAGGTATTCATCATGTCGGTATAGTGGATGATGTAATTACAACGGGAGCCACTTTGCAACAAGTGGTTAAGAGTTTTGCCGAGCACTACCCTAATCTTCGGATTACTATCTTTGCGACGGCCATAGCAAATCATTAAGTATGAACCCAGTGCTAATCGTAGGTGGAGGAGTCGCCGGAATAACTCTCGCCCATTCTTTTGCAAAAATCGGTGTAGATTTCCGAATAATGGACGACGGCAATAACGTCTGTTCCTCGGTCGCGGCGGGCATTGTTAATCCACTATCTTTTCGAAGAACCTTACTTTCCTGGAATGCTCATCCGTTTTACTTCGAAGCTCTATCTTTTTATCAAGAAGTAGAGGACTTATTGAACACTCAATGTTGTTTCCCTATACGTATTCGTAGAATTTTCGGTTCACCTGAAGAAAGAACCACCTGGCAGCAGCGGCTTCTAGACCCCGATTATAGCCCGTTTATGATGCCCTTGGAGGATTCGGATGAGCACTATCTTCCATGTGGTTCGGGAAAAATTCACGGATTCTGGATTGATGCGGCAGCATTTATTAAACTCAATCATCGGTATTTCGAGGAACAAGGAAAACTATGGAAGGCGTCCTTTTCAGAGCAAGAATTTTCAGTAGATGCTATGACCTACCAAGGAATACGGTTTTCGAAGGTAATTTTTGCATTAGGTTACAGGAATAAAGCGTTACCTTGGTTTCAAGATTTACCAGTTCAGTCCACCCAAGGAGAGGTGCTTACAGTTCTTTGGCAAAATCCCGATACAACGACCTCCATACACCGGAAAGTTTATGCATTGCCCTTAGGAAATCACCAGTACAAATTGGGGGCTACGTACAAGTGGAA
>JBJTXE010000286.1:0-13448 GCA_046082075.1 Bacteroidota bacterium | reverse complement strand
GCTCACAAAGCATTGGATCAGTAACCGCCAATCCAACCGCTGGAACGCCACCTTTCACCTATTCTTGGAGTCCTAACGTGGGCAACACACAAACGGTAAATAATTTACCCGCAGGAACTTACACTGTAACAGTTCAGGACGCAAATGGCTGTCCAGCAACCGGAACCGGAATTATTGGTGACACCCCTGCCCAATACTCAGTTACCATGACGCAAGTGAGTTGTCCGGGTGGCAATGATGGAACAGCCACTGCGCAAATGACTCCTCCCGCAGCGGGAATTACATATTTATGGAGCAATGGTCAAACCACCCAGACTGCGACAGGGTTAATTGCCGGTACCTATACGTGTACCGTAAGTTCACCGTCCGGATGTACTGGAACTGTTACGATTGTAGTAACAGAAATCCCGGGTATGCAACTTACATTATCGAATATTACTAATGCCAACTGTAATAGTGCCACGAATGGAACCGCGACCGTTAATGTGATACAAGGTACGCCTTCGTATAGTTATCAGTGGATCGGCGGATCCGCATCAACGAGTAATTCTGCAATTGATTTAGGAGCTGGAACTCATACCGTTATTGTAACCGATGCGAACGGATGCACGGTAGACACGATTATTGTAATTAGTGAACCTCCTCCGCTGTCTATTATGTCATTGACGCAAGACACCATGATATGCCCAGAGGCGAGTATAGTACTTACGGCATTAGGAACGGGTGGTTCAACTCCTTACACGTACAGTTGGGTTGATGATGCGGGAAATGTGTTTGGTCCGGGAAGTTCGGTAACCGTAGACCCTGCAGGTTCCCCTACGCAGTATTGCGTAACATTGTCAGAACAGTGTGGCTCCCCGCATGATCAACAATGCATGACCATTACCTTTCCTACACCAATTGTCCCAAGTATTTCTCCCAACTACCCTATTTTGTGCATGCCTGGTAATTTTACGTTCAGTAACACCTCGACCAATGCATCCGAAATAGCATCCACAAGCTATATTTTTTCAAATGGGGATCAAATGACGGTACCTGGAATGCAAAGTTTTTCAAATACTTTTCCAAATCCCGGACTTTACTCCGTAAATATGACAACTACCTCCATTCATGGTTGTGTCTACACGAATAGCATTCAAGATATTGTTGAAGTCACACCGCTTCCCACCGCGGATTTTGTATTATCTAGAAATCCTGTTACCTGGTTTGAAACGACAGTACAAGCAAATGATAACTCTCAAGGCAATATTGTGGATTGGCAATGGACTTGTCCAGGAGCTGAGTCAATTATTAGCAATGGCATGAACGCAATGCTCACCTTCCCACAAGGTCAAGTTGGAACATTCTACATTCAGTTAATGGTAACAACCGCCCAAGGCTGCTCGGATTCCGTGAGTTTACCGTTGCAAATCATTCCTGATGTTGTGTTTTACGTGCCGAATACCTTTACCCCTGACGACGATGAACATAATCAAACGTGGAAGTTTTATGTAGAAGGAATTGATCAGTCAGGTTTTCATCTTGCGGTCTATAACCGTTGGGGTGAAATAGTTTGGGAAACCTATGATGCTACAGCTGAATGGGATGGGCAATACGGAGGAAACAAAGTTATGCCTGGGGTATATACTTGGACCGCATGGTATAAAGAACGTGACAGCGACGGAAAAAAAATCAAACAAGGATTCATCAACGTACTTCGATAAAACATGAATAAAACACTGATCATTTCTTCCTTAATTTTTGCGGTTGTGGCATGTGGGGTCGTGGACATTCCGAGCTTTCCACCTGCAACGACTCCAACTCAAAAACCTGCGTTAACGAATGATGAGGTTATCAAAGGTCTAAAGGAAGCGCTTGCCGTTGGGATTAAAAACTCGGTTGATTCAACCTCCATTACGGATGGTTTTCTGAAAAATGCAGCAATCCGATTGCCCTTCCCTCCTGATGCCATGAAGGTTAGAGATAAAGCCATTAGCCTAGGCATGCAAGGTCAAGTAGATAAATTTGAAACTACCTTGAACAGAGCGGCTGAAGAAGCAGTGAAAGAGGCCTTACCCATTTTTAAGGACGCCATATTGAACATGTCCATTCAGGATGGATTTGCCATCTTAAAAGGCGGTGAAGGTGCCGCAACACGATTCTTAAAGGATAACACCTCAGAAAAATTAATTGCAGCGTTCTTACCAAAGGTGAAAGAGGCCACGAGTAAAGTTCAACTGACCTCATATTGGAACCCGATCATTTCCAAATATAATGCTGTTACCGCTTTATCTGGAGGGGAAAAGATTAATCCTGATCTGGATGCCTACGTCACTCAATTGGCCATTAAAGGACTTTTTGTGATTGTCGAGAAAGAAGAAAATAAAATACGCAAGAATCCTGGAGCGAGGGTTACCGACTTGTTACAAAAGGTATTCGGAAGTCTTTAAATTAAGCCTTTGAAATTTTATCCACCCACAGAATTAGCGCTTAACGGAAAAGGGCAGATTTATCATTTAGGTATATTTCCAGAAGAAATCGCAGACACTATCTTATTAGTCGGTGATCAAGATAGGGTGTCCTTAATTTCAGCGTTTTTCGATACTATTGAGCATACAAGTCAACACCGAGAATTTGTATGCCATACGGGAACTTATCAGGGAAAACGGGTCAGTGCATTATCTACAGGAATTGGAACGGACAATATTGATATAACGGTCAACGAATTAGATGCCCTTGTCAATATTGACTTAGCTACAAGGACCGAAAAAGCAGAAAAAAAATCACTTAAATTGATTCGCATAGGAACCTGTGGTATTTTACAACCAGAGATTCCGATTCATAGTTACATCGTTTCGACCCATGCTTTCGGGTTGGACAATGTGGCTCATTTTTACGATATCAAATTCAACGATTTGGAAACGGAAATGAATCTGCGCCTTAATGCGTTTCTTAATCTTCCTGAAGCCATAAACACCTACTTTGTGTCTGCCAACGATGATTTAACGTACGCTTTGACGGGAGAACATTGTTTTCCTGGAATAACCATTACAAGTTCGGGTTTTTACGGTCCCCAAGGACGCTCCTTACGTTTAGGGACCAAGATCGATGGAATTCAGCTTAAAGCTCAGCATTTCACTGAAAACAACCTTCGTCTTGTAAATTTCGAGATGGAAAGTTCCGCATTATTTGCACTTGGAAAGGCCTTAGGGCATCGCTGTGCCACCATTTGTTTGGGAGTGGCCAACCGTCCTAAAACAACGTTTTCCGAAGGATACGGTGAAGCTATGAAGGGGCTTATTAAATTCGTGTTAGACAGAATTTAGGTTATTCAACCAGGTATTTATCCAAGGTAATGTGCAAGTTGATGCCTCGTAGTTCGTTGCCTTTGGCGATAATCTCACCTGTACCATCGATTAAAAAAGCGGAAGGAATAGAATTAACACCGTAAAGATTCGATATGGAATTTCCCTCATCCATTCCATGATACTTCCAAACCATATTTTCCGATTTAATGGCTTGTTTCCAGGCCTCGTTCTCGCGATCTAAGGAGACACTGAAAACCGTAAATCCTTTCCCCTGTTTAAATTTCTTTTTTTTATACTTGTTGTAGGCTTCAACGACATTCGGCATTTCTTTACGACAGGGTCCACACCACGACGCCCAAAAATCAATAAGAACCATCTTTCCCCTAAGTTTCGAAAGTTTCAATTTCTTGCCTTTTGGAGAAACCATGGTAATATCTGGGGCAATTCCCTTCGGAGAACTATTATTTTCACCAAAAGAAAAAGCAAAGCAAGCTACAATTAACAATGCGACCAAAGAAGCGAACCATCCAAAATTTTTCATCATCCTATTCTACGAATATCTGCTCCTATATTGTTAAGACGGATTTCAATATCTTGATATCCTCGATCGATTTGTTCAATGTTATGGATTACACTTTTACCCTTTGCTGAAAGAGCTGCAATGAGTAAAGAAACACCTGCTCGTATATCCGGTGAAGTCATCGAAATACCTTTAAGTTGATGTTCTCGGTTCAAACCGATGACGGTCGCTCTATGCGGATCGCAAAGAATAATTTGAGCCCCCATATCGATTAATTTATCCACAAAAAATAGGCGCGACTCAAACATTTTCTGATGAATCAAGACCGAACCTTTAGCTTGCGTTGCAACCACCAGAATAATCGATAATAGATCTGGAGTAAATCCGGGCCAAGGCGCATCGTAAATCGTTAAAATAGACCCATCAATGAACGTATCAATCTCGTACTTATCCTGAGCAGGCACAAAAATATCGTCACCACGTCGTTCTAGCTTGATGCCTAACCTACGAAATACATTGGGAATAATTCCCAAATTTTCCCAACTAACATCTTTAATCGTAATTTCCGACTGCGTCATGGCAGCCAATCCAATGAAGCTACCAATTTCAATCATATCCGGCAAAACCCGGTGAAAACAGCCCTTCAATTCTTTCACTCCTTCAATGTGCAGCAAGTTGGAACCAACCCCGTCAATTTTAGCCCCCATGGAGTTGAGCATTTTACACAATTGTTGAATGTATGGCTCGCATGCTGCGTTGTAAAACGTGGTTTTCCCTTCGGCTAAAACCGCAGCCATTAAAATGTTTGCTGTACCAGTAACCGATGCCTCATCAAGGTGAATATAGGTCCCTTTAAGCTTCTTTGCTTCAATAGAATAGAAATGCTCTCCAGCATCGTAATTGAATTTTGCTCCCAACAAGGTAAAACCCTCGAAATGTGTGTCCAATCTCCGGCGTCCGATTTTATCTCCTCCAGGCTTCGGAATAAAACCTTTTCCAAAGCGCGCCAAAAGGGGTCCAACAATCATAATTGAACCTCGTAGCGCCGAAGCACGTTTCTTGAAATCTTCGGTTTCTAAATAGGCTAAATTAATGTCCTTTGCCTGAAAAATATAGGTTCCCTTCTCCACTTTCTCAACTTTCACCCCCATGGTTTGTAACAGACTTATTAGCTTGTTTACATCGATGATGTCAGGCACATTCGCGATGGTAACTTTATCAGCCGTTAATAACGGTGCACAAAGTACCTGAAGTGCTTCGTTTTTTGCGCCTTGAGGATACAAATCCCCTTTCAAGGGCTTTCCCCCATGAATTTCAAAAGATGCCATTATTTCTTAAATTTTTTCTTTTGTTTTTGCTTAAAATTCTTGTTGAACTTTTTATTTGCATTCCCAATACCCATAGCTTTAAGAAGGGTATTCGTATGCGTCAATTCATCCGGATTTTCCAAAACCAGTTCCCCTTTGGATAGTTCTTTCAACTGATTCGCAATAACATGATTTTCGACCGTATCGTTATTATACGCCAAAAATTGCTTTTTCATAAAATTGGCCATCGTAATTTTCAGGTACTCCTTTTCTTCTGGATCGTCAATGGTTTTTGAAGACTCTAAAATTTCCTGAATGTACTTACCGTAGTGACCGTATCGAATATTGCTGGAAGGATATTCAACCCGTTGAGGTTTTTCTTGAAGGGATTCAGCTTTTGGTATTTCATACGGCGAATCAACCTCCAATTGAAAGTCGGACATAACAAACAAATGCGTCCATAACTTGTGGCGAAAATCATCCACGTCACGAAGGTGGGGATTTAACTGCCCCATTACCTCGATGATGGCTTGAGCCGCACGGTTTCTTTCATTTCGGTCGTTGATTTGCATGGCATGCGCAATCATATTTTGCACATTCCGTCCATATTCAGGAAGAATTAGTGGACCTCTTGTGGTATTATATTCCATTTAATTTTCAATTATTTGCCCTAAAGCATTCATATAAATATCGCGCGCTTCATCGATAAATCCAAACGGTTGGAGATCGACTTGTAATTTACCTTTCGTTACATGCCCTAAAAGCACCACAGGAACCGTTGAATTTTTCCAAAATTCGTTGAATTGGTCTCGTTTTTCCTCTGGAAGTGTGACTATCGCTCGACCTTGACCTTCGCCGAATAAGAAAGCATCCGAACGCACTTCCATGTCGGTTTCAATATCAAAACCTAATCCTCTAGGCAGGGCCATTTCCGTTAATGCAACAAAAAGTCCACCGTCCGAAACATCGTGAGCCGCATTGATAAGCCCTTGATCTATCATTTTTCGGATGGTTTGATGCATTTCAAATTCTTTGTCCAAGTCAAAATAAGGAGCGGGCGACAATTTAACCCCTCGAATAGTTGACAAGTACTCAGACGAATTCATATCGCCGTTATATTCACCCACTAAATAGATCAAATCTCCTTTTTCCTTAAAGTCTAAGGTCATTTTACGCTCTTTATCCTCCAAAACACCAATCATTCCAATGGTTGGTGTAGGAAAAACGGGAACTTCTTTACCTCCAATTACTGACTGATTGTAGAAGGATACGTTTCCACCCGTAACTGGCGTTGAAAACTTAATGCAAGCAGCACTCATTCCTTTGATGGCCCCAACAAATTGCCAATAACTCTCAGGATTATGCGGATTCCCAAAATTCAAACAATTCGTGACCGCAGAAGGAACACCCCCTGAAACGGTAATATTCCTTGCTGCCTCTGCAACGGCAATCATGGTGCCAACTTCGGGGTTTGAATGCACGTATCGAGAGTTGCAATCCACCGTCATGGCTAGGGCTTTTTGGGTCCCTTTCACGGAGACAATCGCTGCGTCGCTTGGAGCATTCGTGGACATATTCACGGTACCCACCATGGAATCGTATTGTTCAAAAATCCAACGCTTTGAAGCAATATTTGGTAAGCCAAGTAATTGATAAGCAACCTCTTTTAAATTTTCAGGAACCGAAATTGTATCAGGATTAAAACCTAGAGCCTCTGAATAATAGGCAGGTTCCGAATATGCTCTTCGGTATTGTGGTGCTCCACCTCCAAGCACCAGCGACTCAGCGGGCACGTCTCCAACCAATTCATCGTTCATAAAATACCTTACACGACCAGTATCTGTGACGATTCCAATTTGTTCCGCGTGCAAGTCCCACTTTTCAAAAATCGAGGTGACCACCGATTCTTTGCCCTTGTGTACCACCACCAGCATTCGTTCTTGCGACTCCGACAACAGAATCTCATAAGGAAGCATGTTGGCTTGACGCGTAGGAACCTTATCCAAATAGATATCCATACCTACTCCACCCGAAGCGGACATTTCCGTTGTTGAACAGGTAATTCCGGCAGCTCCCATATCCTGCATTCCCACAATGGCATCCGTTTCTGCTAACTCCATGGTCGCTTCTAAGAGCAATTTTTCCATAAACGGGTCCCCCACTTGCACCGATGGTAAATCGTTGGCGGAATCTTCGGTAATATCTTTAGAGGCAAACGCCGCACCAGCAATCCCATCTTTACCGGTGGCGGAACCAACGATAAACACAGGATTTCCTGAACCTTTAGCGGTTGCTGAAATGATTTTTTTTGTATCAATAAGACCTGCGGAAAAGGCATTAACCAAGGGATTGGTGTTGTATGATTCATCAAAAAACACTTCTCCCCCAACGATAGGAATACCAAAGGCGTTTCCGTAATCCCCAATTCCTTTAACTACGCCCTTTACAAGCCATTTAGTTCTTGGAAGGGTTAAATCACCAAATCGAAGGGAATTCAATTGAGCAATGGGCCGTGCACCCATGGTGAAAATATCTCGGTTGATACCACCCACTCCCGTAGCAGCCCCTTGATAAGGCTCGAGCGCGCTAGGGTGGTTGTGGGATTCAATTTTGAAAACACAACCCAAACCGTCGCCAATGTCGACAATTCCCGCATTTTCTTCACCTGCTTTCACCAGCATGTGAGGACCATCTTTTGGGAGAGTTTTCAACCAAAGAATGGAGTTCTTGTACGAACAATGTTCTGACCACATAACCGAATAAACGGCAGTTTCCGTAAAATTGGGAGTCCTTCCTAAAATTTCTTTAATTGCTTCAAACTCTTCCGATGTTAAACCAAGATGTTGGGCTTGCTCCAAAGTTGCTTCCTGCTGCACACTTGCTTCCATAAATGACTTTGTACAAAGGTAATCAAATCCCTAAGACCTCAATTGTACCTTACAACAAAAAAAAATCCCTCGAAAGGGATTTAATTAGCATTGGAATCTGGCATCAGTGACCGCAATGCACCACATAGGTTCCCGTAGAATCCGTGTAGCCATTGGCCTCTAAGGCTTCCATTTCATCGCCGCATTTTTCACCGATTTCAATTTCGGCACCATCTTTATCATAATGGCAATCTGCACATTTGTTCTTTTTACAAGAAACGAAGGAAAGAACGAAGGCTGAGGAAAGAACGATTAACATTGTCTTTTTCATGATATATAGGATTAAAATTTACGAGTTAAGGCATAAGCAAGGCTGAAGTAAATATTTCTACCTGGAAAAGGCATTTGAATGTTTTTCAACCGCGAAAGATGGTCAATGTAGCTGGTGTTCAAAAGGTTTCTGCCCCCCATTTTGACCGTAAATTCCTCTTTTTTGCCTAAAATCAATGAAAAAGCTGCATCTAAAACGTGATAGGCGTTCGAGGCCGATTCATTGAAAGCAACTTGATTCTGCGGCCCCATTAAGGTGGACTGCACTACAAAATCTTTGAGACGAATTTTTTTACCCAGATTTAACTCATATCGAAGAGTGTTCATGAGCCTAGGCTGGGGAATTAACGACACCGAGCTATCTCCCAAAGCGTTTGCTGCTATGTACGAGGCAGAGACTTCCCAGTGAAGTCCATGCGCAAAATGCGGGTGAAAATGGAAACCAACATCTAATCCGTAAAACAAGACTTGGTTGTTCTGGACGTAGGAAAATGCAGGAATTCCGTCCATTAAGGTATCCATTGGCTGCAAATAAATATAGTCCCTAATGTAGTTAGCAAAAGGATTTACGACGATGACGCTATGTTCTGAATGACGTTCCAAGGTAAGATCCAGTTGGGATGCTTTTTCAGGCTTGAGATCCTCCCTCCCCACCTCGTACCTCAAAGCACCGTGGTGATAACCGTTCGAATAGAGTTCGGTTAAATGAGGCGCGCGAAAACCCGTTGACGCATTGCCTCGAACAACGGTTTTACCCGAAGCCCAAACAGCGCCTAAGGTACCGTTCAAGCCGTGATAATTCAACCGGCGTTGACTCGATGCGTCCACTACCAAACCGCGAAAGTCGTAGCGCAATCCACCTTGGATATTCCATTTTCCTAAATCCGACGTAATGGAGGTAAAAACTCCAGCATCCAAGACCCTCGCGTTGGGAATAAGAGTATCCGAAGCATTCAAGGCGTTCGTATTATTTTGCAACATGCTTTGAAATCCTGAAATCCAACGAACCTTTGGATTCCATTTATAGGTCCATTTCGCTTGAGCTATTCCATTCATCAACAACATGCTGAGGGAAGGAATGGTGACTTTTTCGTCGTATTCGATCAAGCGGTTGGCCGTTCCTCCTACCATGATATTTACATCGGATTTATCCCGATACCAATGGGCGGTCGTTTGCAGTAAATGGTTCTGAAAAAATTGTGCGGGCAGTTCGTAAAATCTCCCACGTTCTTCGACTTGAAAAGTCATGGGTGTTGCCGTCGAATCATGGGTGTGACCGGGAATCCCTGCTACGGAATGGCTCATGGTGTAGCGCAATGCAAAGAGACTTCTATTCCCGGAATAGGACATGCTCAGTTTGGCGCCGAGGTCATTGAACCTTGAATTCTTAGCAAATCGACCATTGGGTAATTGAAAATCAGCATGGTTTGAGTAATTCAACGCCACCAACCAACGGAATCGTTGGTAAGACTCCCGGAACATGACTTGCGTCCTACCACCCATGGAGTTGGCAAAAGCATCGATCCCTGCTTCAACGGACCTGGTATGAGAAGTTGTAAAAGGTGCATCAACCAAATATACTACCCCTCCCAAGGCATCGGCTCCATAAAGCAAAGTAGCGGGCCCCTTAATGACCTCAACGCTCGAAATTCCAAGGGAGGTTAAACCTATTCCATGATCCCCCCCCCATTGTTGACCTTCAAGGCGCAAACCATTCAAAAGGGTCACGATACGCATTCCTTGCATTCCACGAATGACAGGTTTGCTAATTCCATTGCCGAGGGAGGCCGCGTAGACCCCGGGAATTTTACCCATCAATTCGCCTAAATTCAGGGTTGAAATCGCATTCAAATCCGAGAGCTTTCGGCTTTCAACATGGAATGGATTCTTTTGCTTCAGCACGGTTGAACCCGAAGAAACGGTGACTTCGTGCATATCCAAATGGTTCGCTTGCAACTTAAGGGTAATGAATGGTGTACGTAAGGATACCTCTTTGTGAAAAACCCGGTATCCAAGTGCCGTCAATTTTACGGTGACTTTGTCGGTAGCTAGGGGAATAAACTGAATTTTTCCCTCCTTGTTGGTGGTAAAACTTTGGTCCGTTTCCAACATGTGGACATTGCAATCAACCACAGGACGGTTGTCCAGGGAATCCAATACCGTTATTTCCACTAGCTGGGAAAATAATATGGTCGGAACTACGACGAACACCAAGGTTAAACACTTGAAAATCATACCAATTTAATTAATGCAACCTAGTTGCGTTTTGCAAATATAAAATATTAAGTGCAATTTTGTTGCAATAAGAAAAAAAATGTCGTTGCCTCGTAACACCAAAGCCAAGCAAGCAGTATTAGACGAAATCAACCGATCCACCTTTGCTTTGAGCCAACCAGAACTATTTGAACGGGTCAAAGGAACTTGCGATCGAGTGACCGTTTATCGTATTTTGGACCGTTTGGTTGCGGAAAACAAAATCCACCGGATTGTAAATGTTGACGGTACCTTGAATTACGCAGCGTGCAACCAATGCGATACCCACAACACCCATGCACACGACCATTTGCACTTTAGTTGCTTGGAATGTAAAAAGATTGAATGTTTATCCGAGCAATCGGTCAAAGTTCAATTACCGAACAATTACTTCGTTAAAGAGCTATTTCTTACCATTTCCGGCATTTGTCCGACGTGTCAAAGTGAAGAGTAGTTTTCTTGAACACGACAACAGGACTTCAACCGCACGCATTCCTATTTTAGCGTAAAAGGCAATTTTAACGATTCAAGGGACATTAAACGTCGTTCAAGTCCTAAATTTTTCCTTAATTTTGTCGACAAATCCGTTGATTATGAATTACGACATAATAGTTATTGGTAGCGGTCCAGGGGGATACGTTACAGCCATTAGGGCTTCTCAATTAGGCATGAAAACTGCGATTATCGAAAGGGAATCGCTTGGAGGAATTTGCTTGAATTGGGGCTGTATTCCCACCAAAGCCTTGTTAAAAAGCGCCCAAGTATTCGAGTACCTTCAGCATGCCGCCGATTATGGCATCAAGGTGAAGGAAGCTAGCGCCGATTTTGACGCCGTGGTAAAACGTTCGCGTGACGTTGCCAATGGCATGAGTGCAGGGATTCAATTTTTGATGAAGAAAAATAAAATCGATGTCATCAAAGGAACAGCGAAAGTGGCGCCAGGAAAACAAGTTCAAGTCGTTGATGAATCGGGTAATAAGACAACCTACACGGCTGGAAAGGGTGTCATTATTGCAACAGGGGCCCGTTCAAGAGAACTTCCCAACTTGCCGCAAGACGGAACGAAGATCATTGGATACCGACAAGCCATGACCCTTGCCAAGCAACCCAAGAAACTGGTGGTTGTGGGCTCAGGAGCCATTGGAGTTGAATTTGCCTATTTCTACAACGCTATGGGAACCGAAGTTACCATCGTTGAATACATGCCGAACATTGTTCCGGTAGAAGACGAAGAAGTATCAAAACAATTGGAGAAATCCTTTAAGAAATCGGGCATTAACATTATGTTGGAGGCTTCAGTTGAATCCGTTGACACCAAAGGAAAAGGATGCGTGGTTACGGTAAAAACGGCCAAAGGTGAAGAAAAAATCGAATGTGATGTGGTATTGTCGGCGGTTGGAATCCAAGCCAATATCGAAGGATTGGGTCTTGAGGAGGTGGGAATTATTCAAGACAAAGGTAAAATTCCTGTCAACGAATACTATCAAACCAATATCCCAGGATACTATGCCATCGGAGATTTAGTACCAGGTCCAGCCTTAGCTCACGTTGCATCGGCTGAAGGTATCATTTGCGTGGAACAGTTGGCAGGACATCATCCAGAACCGCTGGACTACGGAAATATCCCGGGATGCACCTATTGTTCCCCAGAAGTAGCCTCGGTTGGAATGACCGAAAAAGCTGCCAAAGCTGCTGGACTGGATATCAAAATCGGTAAATTTCCATTCTCCGCCTCCGGAAAAGCGAGTGCGGCAGGAGCCAAAGATGGTTTTGTCAAGTTGATTTTCGATGCGAAATACGGTGAACTTTTAGGAGCTCACATGATTGGAGCCAACGTGACCGAAATGATTGCAGAAATTGTTGCCATACGAAAATTAGAAACGACGGGGATGGATTTAATCAAAACGGTACACCCCCATCCTACGATGTCGGAAGCCATCATGGAAGCTGCAGCCGCGGCTTATGGTGAGGTAATTCATTTGTAATGTGGTACCTTCGGATTATTCTCGGATTAATCCTTGGACTTATGATTGGGGCTGTTGTCAACGGCAGCATCATTCACCTTGGAACGATGCTGTTTCCGTATCCAAAAGGAGTTGATGCAACAACGAAAGAAGGCTTGAACGCTTTTAGAGAGTTACCCGTAAAGTTTTACATTTTTCCTTTTTTTGCTCATGCTATTGGTACCTTAAGCGGATGCCTTACGGCACTACTCTTTTTAAAAGACAAGTTCCAATGGGCCATCTACGGGATTGCTTACCTGTTCTTTGTGGGTGGCGTTGTTGCCGTTGACATGATCAACACGCCCGTATGGTTTGATTTGCTCGACTTAAGTTTGGCATACCTACCAATGGGTTGGTTGGCTTTGAAATCAAGGCTCGCAAAAACGGCATAAAAACGATTGTTTTCTCCTCGGAAGTATGACAAATCGTCACGGAAAACAGAAGAAAAACTATCCTTTGTCATGTTCTTTCCTGTGGCACGTTCCTTGAAAACAGGCGGCGTCAACATTTAAAATAGTTAAAATGGGAAAAATAATTGGAATTGACTTAGGTACCACAAATTCGTGTGTATCGGTCATGGAAGGTAATGAGCCAGTGGTTATTACCAACTCAGAAGGAAAACGAACCACGCCTTCTGTCGTAGCATTCGTGGAAGGAGGCGAACGCAAAGTAGGAGATCCTGCAAAACGTCAAGCTATTACCAACCCAAAGAAAACCATCTACTCCATCAAGCGATTCATGGGGAGCAGCTACAATGATTCGGCTGCAGAAACGAAACGAGTTCCTTACGAGGTTGTAAAAGGAGAAAACAATACACCGCGGGTTAAAATCGACGACCGGATGTATTCTCCCCAAGAAATTTCAGCGATCATTTTGCAAAA
>JBJTXE010000285.1:0-3047 GCA_046082075.1 Bacteroidota bacterium | reverse complement strand
TTTACTGTTCCAATGGGTTTTGGTTTCCGTTTAGGAATGGGGGCTCAATGGAGAATTGGTATCGAAGCAAGTTACAATATGGTATTTAGCGATTATTTGGACGATGTATCAACCACTTGCGCAAACCCAGCGAACTACAGTGATCCAATTGCGCAGTATTTTGTCAATCCATCGGACCCAGCTATAACCATCGGAATTCCAAATGGAAGTACAGGTGGATATAATTGGTTTGGACCAGGATATCAGCGTGGGGATAATCAACAAAGAGATTCCTATTATCGACTGAATATTGTCCTAGCGAAAAATATTACCTATAAGGATTACGGGCGTCAACGTATTAAAACTAAAAAGAGTAAGGTTTCAGGTTCAAAAATTCGCTGATCCATGCTTTATCGCTTGGCGAGGTTTTTCTTGTTTTTTCTGGACGCTGAAAAGGCACATTATTTCTCAGTATTTTGCATTAAATTGGTTTTTAAGCTTCCCATTTTACGTGGATTCTTACTTCACAAAAATCAAAGCGAACTTCTTTCCGTAAAGTTATTTGGTTTAACGTTTTCCAGTCCAATTGGATTAGCGGCAGGATTCGATAAAAATGCCACCTGTTTTGATGAAATGGGGAAATTGGGTTTTTCCTTTGTTGAAATTGGAACCGTAACGCCATTACCGCAAGCTGGAAATCCAAAACCAAGGTTATTTCGTTTAAAAAAGGATCATGCAATTATTAATCGCATGGGCTTTAATAACGATGGGTCCGTTGCCGTAGTTGAACGTCTTAAAAATAGAAATAAGCAGGGTAAACTCATCATCGGCGGAAATATCGGTAAAAACAAATGGACCCCCAATGAAAAAGCGCAAGAGGATTATCTGAAAGTCTTTTGTGAACTTTACCCTTACGTAGATTATTTTGCTATTAACGTTTCTTCACCAAATACAGAGAATTTACGGGCCCTTCAAGATAAAGAACCGTTGATGGCCTTACTCATAGCATTACAAAAGCAAAACATTGATTTAGGACACCCTAAACCTATTCTTTTGAAAATTGCCCCTGATTTAAGCGAAAGTCAGCTTGATGATATTATTTCCATTGCGCTCACCTTGAAGTTAGATGGCATCATTGCAACCAATACCACCATTTCTCGAGATCATTTGCTTTTTGACCCGGCTAAGGTTCAAGCCATTGGCGGCGGAGGGTTATCCGGTCTTCCCCTAAAAAATAGATCGACTGAAGTTATTCGTTATTTGCATCGAGGATTGAAAGGTTCAGTTCCAATTATTGGAGTAGGGGGCATTCATTCTGCAGCCGATGCATTGGAAAAGTTGGCTGCAGGGGCGTCGTTGTTACAGTTATATACTGGGTTTATCTATGAGGGACCTGGTCTAATTAAAGAAATAGAGAGCGAAATATTACGACGTGTTTGACCGAAAGATTCATATAACAGAATGCCCGCGGGATGCCATGCAGGGGGTGCATGCTTTTATTCCAACTGAACAGAAAATAGCCTATTTAAATGCTTTATTGTCGTGTGGATTTGATCGACTTGATTTTGGGAGTTTTGTTTCCCCCAAAGCTATCCCACAGTTAAGGGATACATCGGAGGTGTTACCGCATTTGGATTTATCAAGTGGCACAAAATTATTAGCCATTGTAGCGAACGAAAAAGGCATTGAACAAGGGGCAAATTTCGATCAAATTTGTTTTTTTGGCTATCCTTTTTCAGTCTCTGAACAATTTCAACATAGAAATACGAATGCTAGCATAGCAGCATCAAAAGTTCGATTGAAAAACATTGCCGACTTAGTTCAAGAGTCCCAAAAGCATTTGATAGTTTATTTATCCATGGGTTTCGGTAATCCATACGGTGATCCATGGTCTACTTCGCTTGTAGTTGATTATGCATTGGAATTGCATGAAACAATGGGTATTCAACATTTTGCTTTATCGGATACTATTGGTTGCGCAACAACAAGCCAATTAAGCGAACTTTTTTCCCTTGCAAAGGAACGTCTCCCCAATGTTGAAATAGGGGTGCATCTGCATACGGTTCCGCATAAGGCTGATAGCCTTATCGTTGCCGCTATGGAGGCTGGTTGCCGTAATTTTGATACAGCCCTGCTCGGAAAAGGCGGTTGTCCAATGGCGAAAGATGAATTAACAGGGAATTTAAACACTGAAACCTTATTAACCGTTTGCGTTGAACGGGATATTGATTTAGACCTTGACCCGTATCATTTGGCATTTGCTCGCAATCTGGCAGCAGATATTTTTAATACCTATTTATGAAAGAAAATGCTTCACGTCGAAATCTATTCTTAATGATTGGTGCTGCAATGCTCGTCGTAACGGCTATTGTTTATTTTATTCCCCTGAGCAAAGGAAAGCAAAAAGAAGAGGATAAAAAGCCAGCACAGGAAGTAGAGAAGCTTGAGGTGGACTTCAAGGCGAATGCATTTCGAGAGGGGGTGGAATTGTCGTTGTTAAAAGAACTGAGGATCTGTGATACCACCAAAGTTGGTGATGAAATGGGAGCTTGTTCACCTAAGTTTTTTCATTTTATTCCATTAAATCCAACCAAACCTCTTAAAGATGGTTTCATTCTGCTCATCAATGGACTTGCATTTGCTGATCCTGAAGCTAAATTTCCCATAAGAAGAACGTTAGTTTTCGAGCGTGAAAAAGGAGTATTGGTAGCTGTCAATAAATTCAAAGGAAATATCATTGAACGCAGGAAAGTAGCTGGTTCGAATTATCCGGACATCGTCATGCGTTTTCGCTTGGATCAATATGATGAGAAATACCATGTGATTTATACCTGGAAAAACAAGCGATACCAATTCAAGCAATGTGAAGAATTATTTTCCTATCACAACAAAGGAAAAGTACGTTCTGATTTAATTGATTCTGTCTCCCGTGAAGTTGAAAAAATACTTAAAGAGGAGAACTTGGTTGATTAAACTTTTCTATTGCACCCAATCCAAAAAGGGCAAAATCTAATTTTCCTGGGTCTTGTGGACAAATGTCAAAACATTGCCAATAGAGTTCTTCACTG
>JBJTXE010000284.1:0-2871 GCA_046082075.1 Bacteroidota bacterium | reverse complement strand
ATATCATTGGATTCCTCGTAGGTTAAACCAGCTGGATAATAACCTCCGGCAAATGGGTTGTGTAAAGACGTCTGATCCGATCCTAAATCCACAAAAATTCCCGCTTGCTCAAAACCCTCCCATACTTCAACCACATTTCCTAAATAAGCAATAGAAACCACCTCATGCTGCGCTAAAGCCTGTTTGACACGTTGGCACAATTGATCCATATCGGAGATTACTTCGTCGACCCAACCTTGAGAATGCCTTGTTGCCACGGCCTTCGGATTTATTTCGGCCGTAACGCTTACCACCCCTGCAATATTCCCCGCCTTTGGTTGAGCTCCACTCATGCCTCCCAATCCTGCGGTTACAAATAATTTTACCCCAGGATTTTTCGAGCTTTTGGCAAACCTTCGAAGCGCATTTAACACCGTAATCGTGGTGCCGTGCACAATACCTTGTGGACCGATGTACATGTACGAACCTGCCGTCATTTGTCCATATTGTGTCACACCTAGCGCATTAAATTTTTCCCAATCATCAGGCCGGCTATAGTTGGGAATCATCATACCATTCGTAACAACCACTCGGGGCGCATTGCGGTGCGAAGGGAATAAGCCCATGGGATGTCCCGAATACATCACCAAGGTTTGTTCATCGGTCATTTCCGCCAAATAACGCATCGTTAATAGATATTGTGCCCAATTCTGAAAAACAGCACCGTTTCCACCATAGGTAATAAGTTCATGAGGGTGCTGAGCCACCGACGGGTCTAGGTTATTATGGATCATGAGCATGATGGCCTTTGCCTCGGTGCTTCTGCCAGGATATTCTTCCATAGGACGAGCTTTCATAGCATACGTCGGTCTAAAGCGGTACATGTAAATTCTCCCGTTATCCCTTAATTCTTGGGCAAATTCTTGGGATAATTCGGCATGAAGTTCCGCTGGAAAATACCTTAAGGCGTTGCGAAGCGCTAGTTTTTTCTCCTCTGCTGTTAGGATTTCTTTCCGTTTTGGCGCATGATTGATGGCCGGATCGTACCCCGGATGAATGGGTAGGGTGTTGGGTAATCCTTGAAGAATCTGTTCTTGAAAGGTCATAATCCTTGTGATTTTCCGATTAAAAATACCACTGGCGACTTCGATAAATCCCGGGCATTTTCCCGCCAATCCACCACCGACATGGTTTGAACACGTTGTTGAGGTAAGGTTAAGTTGGAAGCAATGCACAATTCCGTGCTGTCGCTTAATTCGTTCAAAAGGTCCTCTAACACATTCATATTTCTGAAGGGTGTATCCATGAAAAGATGGGTCGCACCGCTGCGACGGGTGTCGATTTCCATGTCTTTCATTGCACGAACTCGGTCTTTTCGCTCTTTGGGAAGATATCCGTGAAAACGGAAGGATTGGCCGGAAAAACCAGAGGCCATCAAGGCCAAAAGAAACGAAGACGGTCCAACTAAGGGGTGCACATGTATGCCTTGAGAATGGCACAGTGCAACGAGCTCTGCTCCGGGGTCTGCTACGCCAGGACAACCTGCCTCAGAAATGATCCCTAAATCGTTGCCGTTTAGGACATGCAGCAAAAGAGCCATTAGGTCGTCTTTGGAAGTGCGCTTGTTTAATGGAAAAAACGTAGAATCATCGATGGGAAAGGTACGGTCCAGTTTACGCAACAAACGACGAGCAGACTTCACCTCTTCTACGGCAAAAAAACGCAATCCTGTGGCAATTTCGGAAACCTGTGTCGGTATAATATCGTGAGTACTCTCGCCTCCAAGGGTGTTAGGAATTAAGTAAATTGCTCCTTTTTTAGGGTTCATAGGTTAAATCGTTTAATAAGGCATTGGTAGCTTCATCTACCAAGGCAAAAACATCGTTGAAATCCTTTGAAGTTCCGTAATACGGATCTGGAACTTCTGCTTCTTTTCCAGGATACATATGTTCCAATAAAAACAGAACCTTGTCGCGCTCTTCTTGGGAGCTTGCCACCTTTATTACGTTCCTATAATTACTTCGATCCATGACATAAATACGATCAAATCGCATAAAGTCTTCTTTCGAAAATTGCCGTGCACGAAGCGCGCTTATATCAAATCCCTTGGTTCGAGCGGTATCCACCATACGAGCATCCGGTGGTGCTCCAACATGGTAATTTGCGGTACCCGCAGAATCAACCTCCCATGCCAAACCCCTTTGAGTCACTTTATGGCGCAACAAGCCATCGGCGAGTGGAGAACGGCAAATGTTGCCAAGGCAAACCATTAAAATTCGCATGCACAAAAATACAACAAATCAATGGCTTCGTCTCAGCGCACAACCCTTCTTCCTTTCCATTGAGGACTAACCCAAGGGATTAATGCCCATAAAAGTCCGTGATACAGGGGGGCCAACCATTGTATAATGGGAAGCATTACCCAAGGCCCAAAGCGTTTAAAACGGAAAAAATACGGGGCAAATACGAACCATTCAATAAAGGCCTTAACCAACAAAAATACGAGCAATGTCTCCAGGTTTTGTTCCGCCAATAACTTAGCCACTACGGCAACAAACAACAAAGAAATCAGCGTTTGCAGGACTCCCAGAAACGAGGCAAAATGATCCTTTACGCGCGTTGTTTTTCCAATCCATCGAAGCCGCTGGTTCATAAAACTCCAAAGTCCTCGAGTCGTAGGTGACCAAACCGCCAAAGACGGACTCGAAATTAGCTGAACATCGCGATTTGCCCTGCGAAAAGCACGCAACGTAAACATATCGTCCCCGCTGGAAACACTTCTATGCGCCTCCCAGTCATCGACTTGGCGGTAGACTTCAAGCTGAAACAACAGGTTTGCTCCACTGCAAATTACAGGACGGAAAATACCATACAATCCGACATTTATAGCAT
>JBJTXE010000283.1:0-5377 GCA_046082075.1 Bacteroidota bacterium | reverse complement strand
CCCGGTGACGTTTGCATAATGGCGACATTTCAATCGGGTAATCAGTAATGAACGTTGGATTGAGGTAGTTCCCTTCACATTTTTCTCCGAAAATCTCATCAATTAATTTTCCAACGCCCATTTCAGGTTGTGTCTCGATGTTCAGTGCCGTGCAAATCGACCGCAATTGTTCTTCGGATTTATCCGCAATGTCATATCCAGTATGTTCCAGGATGGCTTCTCGCATGGTAACGCGCTTGAAGGGAGCCTTAAGGGAAATGTTGTTTTGTCCAACTCGAATTTCGGTCGTTCCGCAAACGGCGAGGGCTATATCTTGCAATAGATTTTCCGTAAATTCCATCATCCACCGGTAATCTTTGTAGGCGACATAGAGTTCCATCACCGTAAACTCAGGGTTATGGGTGCGGTCCATTCCTTCATTCCTGAAATCCTTAGCAAACTCAAACACCCCATCAAATCCTCCGACAATCAGACGCTTGAGGTACAATTCATTGGCAATTCGGAGGTACAAAGGAATGTCCAAAGCGTTGTGATGCGTTATAAAAGGCCGTGCTGCTGCTCCTCCGGGAATCGGTTGTAAAATGGGGGTTTCAACCTCTAAAAACCCGTGTTTATCAAAAATTTTTCGCATGACCGAAAAAACCTTTGAACGGGTAACAAATGTTTCCTTGACTTTTGGATTCACCACTAAATCAACGTAGCGTTGACGGTAGCGCAATTCTGGATCGGTGAAAGCATCGTGCGTATTCCCCTCAGCATCGGTTTTTGGTAATGGAAGCGGCTTTAGCGCCTTGCTCAGCAATTTAAAGGCCGTCACGTTCACCGAAATTTCCCCAACTTGGGTTTTAAAAACTTGCCCAGTAATCCCAATGAAATCTCCGAGGTCCAAGAGCTTTTTAAACACCTCATTATAGAGGGTTTTGTCCTCTCCTGGGCATAATTCATCGCGGTTAAAATACACTTGAATTCTACCAGAACTGTCCTGTAACTCGGCAAACGAAGCCTTCCCCATGATCCGCTGACTCATCATTCGTCCTGCGATTTGTACCGTTTGATGTTCCACGAATTCTGCCTTAATGGATTCCGCAAAGTGGGTTACCTCAAATGCTTCTGCGGGATAAGGCTCCATGCCCATTTCCCGAATTTTTTGAAGCGTTAAGCGTCTTTGTTCTTCTTGTTCTGACAGTTCTTGGCTCATGTATTGAAAAATTAACGGTACAAAGATAGGCTATCGCAATAAACCTATAAGTGAAACAGCAGCATGCCTATGGAAAAATAAATAAACAAGCCAATGACGTCGTTGAGGGTGGTAACAAAGGGCCCAATCGCCAAAGCGGGGTCAATTCGATACCGGTGCAGAACTAAAGGAAAAATGGTTCCAAAGGTCGAGGCAAACACGATTACTGTGAGCAAGGACAAGCTCACTACGACGGCCAATTGAACGTTGGAGAAAACTACTGCGATCCCAAATATCAAGGCAGAAAGGATGATCCCGTTCATTAAACCAACAGTTGCCTCTTTGGCAATTCTTGGCATTATTCGTTTTACGGCAATATCTCCCTTGGCAATAGCTTGAACCACGATCGCCGAGGATTGCACGCCTACGTTCCCTCCCATTGCGGTAATCAAAGGAATAAAAAAAGCTAAGGCAGGAAGTTGCGATAAGCCTCCCTCAAAATTGGAAATAACCTTTGCTCCTATGGTGCCCCCCACCATGGCAATAATTAACCATGGTAGCCTCGAAAGACTTGACTTGATGATGGAGGTAGAGGAATCTGAGTTCTCGTTGATCCCCGTAGCCATTTTAAAATCCTTGTCGGCCTCCTCCTTGATGTAATCAACAACGTCATCGAGGGTAATCCTTCCCACCAGTTTGTTTTGATAATCAACAACTGGAATGGATACTAAATCGTATTTTTCCATGATGCGCGCAACTTCTTCCGCCGAATCGCTAGTGGTAACTTTAATAATGTTTTTCGATTGATAAAGTTCCTCAATGGTGGTGCTTGTATCAGCGAAAATGAGCCGTTTCAGGGAAAGCACCCCAACGAGTTGTTCCGCCTCATTCACTACAAAAATATTGTACACTTTTTCGACGTCCTCCGCTTGTTTTCTTAGCTCCATTATGGCGCGTCGCACCGTCCATTCAACATGGGCTTGAAAGAACTCTTTTTGCATCAATCCCCCGGCCGAATCGTCGTCGTAATTCAAGAGGTCGACAATGTCTTCAGCGGCATCGTCGTCTTCCATTTGAGCGATGACCTGTTGGATTTGATCCTTGGACAGCTCCCCTAGAATGTCGGCAGCGTCGTCGGAATCGAGGTTTTCGAGCTGATCCGCAATTTCTTTGGAGGAAAGAGAGGCAATAAATCGGTCCCGAACATCTTCGTCGAGCTCCATTAAGATATCTCCTTGCAGGTCTTCGTCTTCTACGAGAAAGTAAACGTATTTTGCCTCGTCGTTGGTGAGTTGGTCGAGAATTTCGGCCACATCGGCGTAATGCAAATGCAGCACGTGCTCTTTGAGCCAAGGCGCATCGTCCGAAGCGATTCGCGACCGAATTTCTTGGAGGAATTCTTTGGTTAAGTCTGGGCTCATGCGTACCCCTTACGCAGATTTATCCGAAAGGTTAAGGTAAAGCACAAAAAACGTCGTTTTTTTATCCTTTCTTCTTTTTCTTGAGGGGGACTAAACGCCCCATAAGAGCGGTGTTTTCCCTTGCCTGCTGATATTTTTCGGAAATTATCTGCCAATTGAGTAATTCCCACACCGCGGACAAATAATCGGCGCGACGGTTTTGATAGTTCAGGTAATAGGCATGTTCCCAAACATCAATTCCGGCTATTGGAATGCCTCTTTGGGCTTCAAAGGGCATCAACGGGTTGTCTTGATTGGCGGTGGAAACCACGGCAAGCTTCAATTCGGGGGTTAGTATCAACCAGGCCCAACCGGACCCAAAGCGGGACATTGCCGCTTTGTTGAGTTCTTTTTTCAAGGAGTCCAAATTACCAAACGCGGTACAGATTTCTTTGGAAAGATCCGCACTAATGGCGCCTTGTTTTGCTTTGGGCGCTAAAATTTCCCAAAACAGCGAATGGTTGTAGTGTCCTCCTGCGTTATTGCGTATGGCATCACTGCTTAAGGCCGCCTTATTCAATAAAACATCCTCAAGCGTATAATCGTCGTATGGTGTTCCTTTAACCGTTTTATTGAGGTTGTTAACATAGGCTTGGTGGTGTTTGGTAAGGTGAATTTCCATGGTTTGCGCATCAATGTATGGCGCATAATCTTGGTATGCATAGGGCAACTTGGGTAAGGTAAATGGTTGTGCAATAACAACGAATACCGCATTGAAGAGCAGAAAAAGGGACAAAACAGCGTAGCGCATGGTACTTTTTAGGACGAAGGTACGAAACATCTAGGAGTTGTTGGTGTCTCGGTTTGCCTGTTTTATCGTATTTTTGACCGAAAATTTTAGCTAAAAAACATGGGTTTTAGGGAATATAAGGGCCTCCATTTAACGGGTATTGCTGAAGAAATTAATGCGCATTGGGAGCAGCACCAAATATTTACAAAATCCATCGATCAAAAAGGAAAAGAAGGGGACTTTGTTTTTTATGAAGGCCCGCCATCGGCCAATGGGGTTCCGGGAATTCACCACGTTATGGGAAGGGCAATCAAAGACACCTTCTGCCGTTACAAAACCCTGAAGGGATACCGAGTCAACCGCAAGGCAGGTTGGGATACCCATGGTTTACCGGTAGAACTCGGAGTAGAAAAAGAGCTAGGCATCACCAAAGAAGACATCGGGACCAAAATTTCGGTGGATGAATACAATACTGCTTGTAAAAACGCGGTGATGCGCTATACGGACATTTGGAATCGTCTCACCAAAAACATGGGTTACTGGGTTGATATGAATGCTCCGTATGTAACCTACGACAGTAAATACATGGAGTCTGTTTGGTGGTTGCTGCATGAGTTGTATGAAAAAAACTTACTGTACAAAGGCTATACTATTCAGCCATATTCTCCGAAAGCAGGAACCGGCCTTTCTTCTCACGAATTGAACCAACCTGGGTGTTATAAAAATGTCAAAGACACCTCCGTTGTTGCTCAATTTAAATGGCTCCCCAACCAAGCAAATCCTTGGGGAAATTACGGAGACAACCGGTACTTTTTGGCTTGGACAACGACACCGTGGACCTTGCCTTCCAATACAGCGCTTACGGTTGGCCCCTCGATAGAATATGCATTAATTCACACCTTTAACCCCTACACGTTCGAAAGAATGGAGGTGGTTTGTGCCGCCGCATTGGTAACTTCTTTATTTGGCAAAGGATTCTTGCGCGTTGAAAACCTCGAGACCTTGGTGATGCCGGATGACAAAAAGGTCCTTCCCTACTATTGTGAGCCTTCTTTTGCGGGACAACGGTTGTTAGGCATCCGATACGAGCAGCTGTTGCCGTATTGTCAACCCATGGATCGGACTCAAGAAGCGTTTCGTGTCATTGGTGGGAGTTTTGTGACCACAGAAGACGGAACCGGTATAGTTCATACGGCGCCAACTTTTGGTGCCGACGATGCACGCGTTGCCCAAGAAGCGGGTGTCCCTGCAATGTTAATTCCCAATGAAAACGGGAGCCCTGTTCCTCTAGTGGATTTTCAAGGGAGGTTTCGTGCAGAGGTCGGGGACTTGGGGGGGAAATATGTCAAAAACGAGTATTACCCAGAAGGAGAGGCGCAGGAAAAATCCGTGGACGTAGAAATTGCCATTCAATTAAAAGAGCGAGGCTTGGCGTTTAAAGTGGAAAAATACGAACACAGTTATCCGCACTGTTGGCGAACGGATCAGCCCGTTTTGTATTACCCTTTAGATTCTTGGTTTATCCGAGTAGCAGAAAACCGCGAAACCTTGGTTGAATTAAACAAAACCATTCATTGGAATCCTGAATCTACCGGTAGCGGACGTTTTGGAAAATGGTTAGAGAATGCCAACGACTGGAATTTATCCCGTTCACGCTATTGGGGAATTCCTATTCCCATTTGGAGTACTGAAGAAGGGGACGAACGGATGTGCATTGGATCGGTGGCAGATTTGTACGAAGCTTGTGAAGCGTCGGTAAAAGCAGGGTTGATGCAAGAAAACCCCTTGAAAGATTTTGAGCCAGGGAACATGAGCGACCACAATTATTCGCTGATTGACCTTCATAAACACGCCTTAGACCCCATTGTTCTGGTGGCACCATCTGGAAAGCCGATGCGCCGTGAAAGCGATTTAATCGATGTGTGGTTTGATTCGGGAGCCATGCCTTATGCCCAATGGCATTATCCTTTTGAAAACCAATCCTTCATCGACGAAGGAAGCCATTATCCT
>JBJTXE010000282.1:0-6383 GCA_046082075.1 Bacteroidota bacterium | reverse complement strand
GTGAAATAAGCCCCATGTAATTTACCTGTTCATTCTCTACCGCCGATTTTAGTGCACCGTAGGCCTTAATGAATTTGGACAGCTCCATAAAATCATGCGAACCGTGCAAAAGATTTTGAATTTCCGAAGGTTGCTTTTCTTGATTTAAAAATTTAGAAGACTCCCGAAGCCATCCCTGATACACCCCAAAACCAAGGTTTTTTTTCTGTTGCAAAAACGACTTCTCCAGCGGAATATGTACCTTACCTGTTTCTTTATACTCGCCCAAAACAAAAGAGCACAAGTGCATTACGAGGGTTTCGCTGAGGTCTAAAAGGTATTTTTGTTTAGCGGCTTTTTCCCGTGCCCGCGCTAAATCGCTGATAGTTTTCTCAAGGTTCTTGGGAAGTTGGTTCGTGATATTTATGTTCATAATATTCTGTAAGGTAAACTTACCTATTTGAAACACATTAATACCACATAAACATAATTATTTGTTCAATTTATCTACCTTTGTCGACTCAACCAAGCTATGAAGTTTCACTACCATTTTATCCCCCAAGGCGCCGCGGCGGTTCATAACAAAGAAGAAAACACGTTTAAGGTAGAATACAACGCTGGCACGCACGACAATCCCAACCCATTTGTATTGCAACTTCCTGCGGATCAGACCGTCATTTTGGACACGGGTAATAAACTCCAATCCGGAATCATCGACCATCATCAGCCCGGTTGTGAATACAGCAACCAGTGCGTTGCGTCCATTGTTGTTCAACATGCGGAAAAATATCTAGGCCATTGCCTCGGCAAAGATGAAATGCATATCGTGACGCATTTCCTACCCGATTTGGATGCCATAAGTGCGGTTTATTTTACTCAAAAGTTCTTGGAAGGCCAGGCCTTCAGTGCATTCGATGGCTTGTTTTGCGATTACGTCACCATGGTGGATTTAGGTAAACTCATCCTCGATCCGGTGCATCCCGTTGGTATTGCTTCGCTCTGGTTAAGCCATACGTCCAATGTTGATCACGGCATTGCCTATACGCAAGGGTTCAACGAAACCCTCCTCTTAGAAGGATTGTCATTCATCGAAGCAGTAATTAAGGTAACAGCAAAAGAAGAGAACCCTTGGATTAACGAAGGATTTGAAGAAGTTGCAAGCCTGAGGCCCCATATCGATAAAATCATCCACGATACGTATCAGTACGCTGAAGATTTAAAAAACTCAGTTACTGGAATTGTGGAACTATACAACGACGAAACGAGAGGATTCGACGAGGTTGAAGTAATCATTACAAAAGAAGCCAAGAGTTTCCTTTGGAAATATTGGGTGCGCGGTGATCGGCGAAATACCTTGTTCAAAAAAGGGTTTGTTCTCACATGCTTGCACTATCCGAATAAATCCATCATCAGCGTTCCTTCCAGCCTCCCATATCAACTGAAAGGATTGGGATTGTACATCGACAGCCTGGAAATTAAAGGCCAATTAGCGCATAAAAATGAGCCGGAATTAACACCCGCGATTGAGTCCTTGGTAAAAGGAAGCGAAGGTACCCCGAGGGTTGGATTTCACCGAAACGATCCATGGTATGATGGACGTGGAGCCCACAATTTCACCATCATCGATGTGCCCCGAGCCGGTAGCTTGTTGGACCGCCAAACCCTTGATGCCTCCATCTTTGCCTATCGCCTGTGGAATGAATTTGGTCAAAAGTTTAAGTTAGCGTCGGAAGATGTTGAATCTCAAGAAAGGTTGTCAGCGGCGGAAGAACTGCCATTGAACGAACGTCCCTATTTTAATAAAACGGATGACAATTCCTCACTGCATTCTCAGATTGACGCCTACCACATTCGATTGGGCGTTCAACAGGTTCAATACCTGTTGAATTCCTATGTTGACCACACGCATGACTTAAGCGAACGAAATGTGCAAAGTATTAAAGAATGGGTGGAAACGGCAGGAAACCATATTGAAACATTGGTGCAAGAACCAATCAACGACGTATTTATCAATTCGGATCGCATCAAAGATTTCATGATGGAACTTCACCGGATTTCTTTTTCCCAGTATGCTTTTATTGTAAAAGTTCGTCATTGGAGTGCTTTGTTGGCGAAATACATTGCAGAAGGATTTTCCTTTTTTCACTCAAGGGGATTTGACGACCAAAAAAACGAGCTGATTGAAAAGTTGGAGGCCTACAACAATCCAACCTTCGCGAGAACTATGCTCGATGTGTGTAAAAGCCTACCGGTACAATCTTTTGCGATGCTCTTCATTAAAATCGAAAAGGACATCAAGAATTCCGATTTATTTTACAACTTATTGGCCTATCAAAGTGCTTTCAGTACAGCTTTTTCACATGGTTCTATTAAAAAATACTTTACCAATAACGTTAAAATTACTGAAGCCTGTACCAACCTCGTATCCGCTATTGAATGCGAACAATGGGACGAACCTTTCTTTGAAGAGATTCCCTTGTATTCTTATAACAGCATTAAGAACTATGCGGACGATTTATTCCATTTACTCGAAATGGAAAATCCAGGAACGTTGAATAGCGAGGGGCTGCATCATTTTCAGAAAACCGATTTCAAACAAATCTTCGATGTTCATTTGAACAAAGAGTCCCATGAAGACCTTGAACATTTAACCACCTTTTTTTCGAACAACAAACAACAAATAGTAAAGCAACTGTTTGGGGAAAATTGCAAAAACTTACGCAAGGATAAATACGAAATCATCGGAAAAATTGCTGCAGGCATTAAAAACGAAAATATGCCGAATGCCAAAGCGGACCAACAAGGGATGGAACGACAGCTCCTAACCGATTCAGAGGCTGTAGAACGTCAAAGGTTGATTAAATGCCTGCTCGAATTGGATGTAAGATCCTTGCCGAATTTACCGTTCGATCAAACCAGATGGATCATTAAAAACATCGAGCAACTGAACTTTGAAGTAAACAAGGAGGAACTCGTAGTACCTATGAAATTCATCAACGAACTTAAGCTGTTCGAGGAATTGGGTTCACTCGAGATGTTATTCATCCGCTTAAATCGCTTTGCTCAAATGGAAACGGTGTGTCACCAAAATCCAGCGACCAAGGAAGACGAATACATCCTAGGATTGAACGCATTAACCTTTCAATTGGCTCGGTTTATCAGTTTGTACATCAACTTCAACGATACGGAAGAACTGGAGGAAAGCTTGGGTCTCGTGACGGAAATTTTAAATCAACTAAAATTAGTTCCCGTATCCGATGATCGGTTTGATACTGCACCACTTCGCGAGAAAATCGCTGCCTTTGTTACCAACATTTCCGATGAAATTTCTTTGCCGGTTAATGATGTTGAAAGTCAAATTGAACTAAGTCTCAAGCAATACGAAGCGCTAACTGGACAGGGCGGCATTCTGTCGTTGGTGGACCGTCTGCCACTGTATTACCAAGTGAGGCTTAAAGACGTATTTTCAGGATTCAAAACCTACTATAAAAACCGAATGTCCTTTTTCCGAAAGGAAATTAAAGCGCTTTTGGAAGAGAGTGAAACGGGCAACGAATCGAAACTTCAAAATCAATACATTAGTACTTGCAATCAACTGATCAATAGTTCAGTAGCTTTCGACTGGCAGGAACTCAAAGATAAAGTAGACGCACTTGGGGATGATTCCGTTTCGAATGCTGTAAGGTCTTCGTTCTACGAAAAATACTTTTATTGGCTTTCGCTGAATAAACCGGAAACGCTTGAAAGCTTGTATGAATTAAATTCAGAAATTCGTTTTGCGGAGGGTAAATCGAAAGAAGAAATTTCAGCCATTGTAAAAAATCTTCCTAAAGCCGAAGCAGAAAATATAACACTTTATGAATTAACAGTTGACTTTCAGTTTTCGGAAATCATCAAACACAAGCCCGTTAATTTGATCCATAATGCTTACGATTTCTTGATCGAACATTTTATAACCAAGTATCACATTGACAATGTTCGAGAAACCTTAAAGAAATTCAGCACCAAATTTCCATGGTATTACCGTTATCTTACCGATAAAAAATACTTGAGGTTATTGTTTGGATTCCTTTTGTTGTTGATTATTGGCGCTGGAGCCTTTGACAGTACTCAATACAACGGAAGTCTTGCCCCTCTTCCCCAATGGATTTACAACCACCTTGGTAAATTCACCTTTACGGCCATTTCAGAAACCGTTCATTTGATTTGGGGTGTTTTCATCAGCATGTCGTTCATTCTACCGCTATTGGCCTTGTTCCGATTTCTGTATAATCGCTTCGTATTGCGTATTAAACCAGACGACTCGGACGGTGCCGATAAGTTGAATTTTTTCCAACTGATACAAACGATAGAAGGTAAGCGCTCGCATTTGTTATACATCCCTTTTGTGATTCCATTGCTTATCGTGGTGTTGCAGATGTCGAACCCCGAAACCATTTTGCTGATCAACAAAATTGAAGGAGTACGATTTTTCACTACCCTCATGCTTGTTGTAGGATTAACCATCTTGTCCGTTCATAACTACGTAAAAGAAAAGAATGAAAAAATGTCGTCGTCTTGGTTAATGCAACGCACTGAACACATGCTTTGGTTGCATTTGATTCAAGCTTTTATCATATCCGTTTTTGTCATCGATTTAATTTTGCGTTTTCAAGTCTCTGTTTCGGATTTTAACGATAAAAACGGTGGGCTTTATTTTTTAGGCATGTCAAAGTTCATTGAAATCAAGCGTGGGGTTATTGATGTTGTCATCATGCCAACGTTTACGATAATGATTACCATTTTGACCTTGTTCTTTAGTTTCTTTATTGAAAAATTATTTGGAGGTGGAAATGAATAATAAACTGCTCCTAGGCTTCTTTTTTTACACGGCATTCAACCTGAATGCTCAAGTACTCAATGTGGACCGTACCCAAGGAAATGATACGGTGTTTCGAAGGAATACACTTGCTTTGAATTTGGGCTTCAACATGGACAAACAGCGAAGAAATCTGGTCCAATTTGTTGCGCAAGTAGAAAACGACTTTTTTTTCAAGAAAAAGAAACTCGTTTGGATTCTTTTGGCTAATACGGACGCCTCCTACAACGGTAAGGCCATCCTGGAAAACAACGGTTATTTTCAAACCCGCTTAAGGGACAACGATACCCGAAGAATATACCCGGATTATTATTTGCAATATCAATGGAATGCGGTTTGGGGCTTGCAAAGGCGTGCCTTAGGTGGCTGCAACTTGCGTTTTCGTTTTTGGGAAAATCGAAAGGATGATTTGTATGCAAGCATTGGCGCATTTTACGAATACGAAAAATGGAATCCTAAAATTTCCGGTTTTGGATTCCAAAACGATAGCCTAACAGCCATTGAACGACAAATTCCGAGGTTGAATACTTCCTTAAAAACCGCGGTAAAACTCAGCGACGCCATCGATTTAGCAGCTAGCAGTTTTTTACAATTTCCCATGAATCAACAATTTCAAAATTTCTTAAATCCTCGATGGGTTTTAGATATGAGAATGTCGTTTAAAGTAACAAATCACCTCACAATTCAGTTGCATTACGACCATTCCTACGACGGTTATCGACCCCTCCCGATCGATGAATACTATTACAACTTGAATGTGGGATTCTTAATTAATTTTTAATCTGGAGGTCATTAAGAGATGGCTTATTACCGTTTAATGAAAAATATAACTAACCAATGATTGAATTTGCACTTATTGTCGCAGCCGTAGTTTTTTTGATGTATTTCTTGGGTGGAAGAAGCTTTGAAGATTCGCTCCGAAAAGGATTGGGGTGCGGTGTAAACATTATCCTATTCCTGGTATTGCTGGCAGTTGTAGGAATTCTATTGTTGTTCTTTGCCGGGTAAACAAGCTTGGATGGATTCGAAACTCGAACCGCTGAATTGGGAAGTATTATACCAGCAGTACTACGAAGGTATATTTCCAATGGCCGATGCTTTGGGCGAAATTTCATGGCATTTCCCGATGTATCGAGCGGTATTTTCCATTAACCGCTACCGATGTAAAAAATCATTGAAACCTTACTTAAAACCGGGGATTTTCGAAGTGCGCATCAATCGAGCTTTCGAGGATGTCATTCGGAATTGTGCTGTCCCTCGTAAACGGTTCGACGGAACTTGGTTGAACGAATCCATGATCCGTGCCTACCTTGAACTGCACCAACGGGGATTTGCCCATTCGGTAGAGGTATATCTAAACGAAACGTTAGTTGGTGGATTGTACGGGGTTCACATTGGGAGCATTTTTTTTGGTGAGTCGATGTTCTCCCACGTATCCAATGCCTCAAAAGTTGCATTTCACCATTTGATGCTAATCCTTCAAAAAAACCAATTCATGGTCATGGACTCTCAATACCTCAACAATCATACGGAAATGTTAGGTGCG
>JBJTXE010000281.1:0-6766 GCA_046082075.1 Bacteroidota bacterium | reverse complement strand
CAAATGGACTTATGAAAAAATTTCGGAGACAAAAGTTAAGGTTACTCAAGTCCCATTAAAAGAATTAAAGGACTGGAATTTAAATAAAGAGGAGGGCTCATTACGTCATAAGAGCGGCAAGTTTTTTAGCATCCAAGGAATACACATTGAAACAAATTTTGGCGTAAAATCAAATTGGGATCAACCGATCATAAACCAACCAGAAATTGGATTTTTAGGGATCATAACCAAAGAGTTTAATGGAGTACTTCACTTTTTAATTCAAGCCAAAATTGAACCTGGAAATATTAACATCGTCCAACTATCGCCCACTCTTCAAGCCACAAGAAGCAATTACACGAGAATACATCAAGGTAGGTCACCTTTATACCTTGAATACTTTAATGGTGAGAAGGAATCTTTTACTTTAATAGACCAATTTCAATCTGAACAAGGTGCACGATTCTTAAAAAAGAGAAATCGAAATATCATTGTCGAAATTGATCCAAATACACATATAGTTGAACATGAAAATTTCATTTGGGTAACTCTAAATCAGTTGAACGAGTTAATGCGTAAGGACAACATACTCAACATGGATACGCGAACAGTAATTTCTAGTGTGTTTTTTTACCTTTCTTCGGAACCACAAATAAAAGGTATCTTTTTTGAAAGCCTAGAAAATAAAACCCATAAAAAAGGTCTTCTTTCATTATTGAAAAATAACCTTCCTTATCAAAATATTGGACAGATCATATCTTGGTTTACGACATTAAAGTTCAAATATGAGCTTAGTGTAACTCCTAAATCCTTGCGTCAACTTGATCAATGGGAGTATGATGGAAATATTATTCATCATAAAGAGAATAAGTATTTCAACGTTATTGGTGTTGACGTCGAAATAGAAAATCGAGAGGTAGTTTCTTGGAATCAACCAATGATTCAACCTGCACAAGAGGGAATATTGGGTTTTCTTATCAAAAAAATTAATGACACCTACCATTTTCTTGTTCAAGCTAAAGTGGAGGCGGGCAATTTTGACATTTTGGAATTAGCTCCGACTGTTCAATGTTTAACAGGGAATTACAGAATAGGATACAACGAATACAGTGTTCCTTTTATCAAGGATGTTTTAGAAGCTAAGGAGGAACAAGTCTGGCATCGATCCTACCAGTCGGAGGAAGGAGGACGTTTTTATCATGAGCAGAATTTAAACATGATCGTTGAAGTTGACGATGATTTTGCAATCGAAATACCTGAAAATTATTGTTGGATGACATTGGACCAATTGAATAGTTTCATGCGCTTCAATAATTACCTTAATATAGGCGCACGGAGTTTGATTTCTCTTATTTCTTTGCAAGATGAATAAAAAGATAAGATTAGGGGTAATGGGATGTGCTGCAATCGCTGAGCGGTCCATGATCCCGGCTATCCAATCGTTAAACGAAGATTTTGACCTTATCGCAGTTGCAAGCCGCACTCCCGAGAAGGCAGAAGCTCTAGCAATAAAATTCAATTGTGAAGCGATAATCGGATATGAAAACCTATTAAACCGCCCAGATATTGATGCACTCTATCTTCCCCTTCCAAGTGGTTTGCTACATGAATGGATCCCAAAATGCCTGGATGCTGGAAAACATGTATATGCAGAAAAATCAATCGCTCTTGAATCGAACAAAGCAATGGAAATGGCTCAGTTAGCCAAATCCAGAAAACTTGCTTTAATGGAAGGATTCATGTTTCAATATCATAGTCAACATGGTCAGGTTAAGGAACTTCTTTCAGTTGGTGAGATCGGTGACATTCGGTTTTTTAGTGCTTCATTTGGGTTTCCTCCGTTAGGTGAAGGTAATTTCAGATATGATGACAAACTAGGTGGCGGCGCATTGTTTGATGCAGGTGCATATCCCGTTCGTGCAACTTTTTTTATGTTAGGGGACCAAATGGAAGTTGCAGGCGCCTCTATCAAACGGATCAATTCAAGTAATGCTGCTTTATACGGCAGTGCGTATTTTCATGGACCAGATGGAGTTGGTGCCTCAATTTCTTTTGGCTTTGACAATTTTTACAAGTGCAGCTATTCCCTTTGGGGTTCGACGGGAAAAATAACCGTTGAGCGAGCATTTACTCCGGGACCAAATATGAAACCCAGAATCACTGTTGAAAAGGATCAGAATTCATATGTTATCGAAGCGAAAACTGATAACCATTTTGAAAAGGCCTTAATCGAATTTAAATTAGCCATACTTAATGATGCAATTAAAGAAAAACACTTCACCGAAATTACTCAACAAAGTATTGCATTAAGTCGAATCAATGAACTAGGCTAATGGAGCAAAATAAACCTTCGTGCATTGTTCTTGGGGCAAACGGTTATATTGGACGGCATCTTTGCTTCTATTTGGATCAAATGGGTTGGGATGTAAAAGCCTATGGAAAGAATGATTCCCGGCATCCTTCACTTCCTTTAACCATTCCTTATTCACAACTCGATATCACGGATGAAAAGAACGTTCAGTCAATTGACTGGATAGCGGATTTTATCTTTCATTTTAGTGGAATCACTGGCACAAAAGTAAGTTTTGACCAATACGATGAATTTACACGTGTCAATGAACTTGGTTTGTTGAACGTGTTAAATGCTTTAAAGGATTTGAAATCAAAACCAAGAGTGATCTTCCCATCTTCGAGACTTGTTTATAAAGGATCAACAAGTGCGTTGAGGGAAGAGGATGAAAAAGAAGCAAAAACAATTTATGCTGCCAACAAACTTAACTGTGAGCGTTTTTTGGAGACCTATAACTCACAATTCTATATTCCCTACACAGTTTTCAGAATTTGCGTGCCCTATGGGAATTTATTAGACGAAAGTTTTTCATACGGCACAATTGGTTTCTTCTTAAACCGAGCCATATCAGGAAAGACGATCGTGCTTTATGGAGATGGGCAACTAAAAAGGACCTTTACTCCAATTGAATCATTATGCTGTCAGATTGAAGAGGCTGTCAAAAATGAGATTTCAATAAATGAGAAATATAATATAGGTGGGGAAACTATGAGTCTTGCCAATGCCGCACGAATAATAGCAAAGAAATACAACGTTGAAATTGAGTACGCTCCCTGGCCCAAAGAGGACTTAAAAATAGAATCCGGGGATACGGTATTTAATGACATGAAAATCTCTAAAATTATAACTGTAAAAAGTAGTTCATCACTTAAAGAGTGGATTTCAACCATTTCTTTGGAAAACTAATAGCGAAATATGAAATTTTTAAAGAAACTTATAAAGAATAAAGGATTCTATAGATTGGCTTATGAACCGGGACATTATGCTAGTCCAATACCTAATTTGGAAGAAGCCATGGAAGAATTAGAGAGAGAAAAAGGATTAACTGAAATCCCAGGTGTTGATCTTAATTTTAATGGCCAATGCGCAGTTGTTAAGAAACTAGCACCTATCGTGCAAAAAATACCCTATAAAGATAACCGATCAGATCAATTTAGATATTACTTCGAAAACGCTATGTTCCAGCATACCGATGGCTCTATTCTTTACGGAATCATAAAATTAGTCGAACCTAAAAGAATAATTGAGGTAGGTTCCGGTTTCAGTTCAGCAATCATGCTTGATATGAATGAACGAAAGGAAAATGATAGAATCGAATTAACTTTTACAGAACCGTATCCGGAAAGACTAAATTCGCTGATTAGCTCCAATGACAAACAAAACGTGATTATCATTGAAAAAAAAATACAGGATATCGACTTAAATATATTTGATGATCTTGAAGAAAATGATGTTTTGTTTTTGGATACAAGTCACATTGCAAAAACCGGAAGCGATGTCACATTCTGGACTTTTAATGTACTTCCAAGATTAAAAAAGGGGGTATTAATCCATATTCATGATGTTTTTTGGCCTTTCAATTATTCCGAACAATGGGTTAAAAATAATAAATGCTATAATGAAGCTTACCTAATTCGCGCTTTCTTGCAATTCAATGAATCTTTTGAGATATTTTTATTCAATTCATACCTAAAAAGTGTTCATTCTGAATTCTTTAATGCCTCCTTCCCTAGCTTGATGGAACATCATGGCGGTGGTAGTTTATGGCTAAGAAAAACAAAATGAAACCCTTTTTATCTATAATTGTCCCTGCATATAATCGGGCAGATCTGATTAACAGAACAGTCCAAAGTGTTTTATCCCAATTATACGATAATTGGGAACTAATACTAATTGACGACGGATCAACTGATGCCACCCACGAAGTTATAGATTCATTCAATCAATCTAAAATTAAATACGTCTATCAAGAAAATGCCGAAAGAAGCGCCGCAAGAAATAACGGCATCGAACATGCAAAAGGGGAATGGATTTGTTTCCTTGATAGCGACGATGAATATCAACCCGAACATCTACAGGAATTAGTTAAATTCATCGAGGTTCATAAGCCTTTACCCAGCTTGATTGCTACAGGCTTAATTACCCGAGAAGGACAGAAAACAAAACATAAAGCTTTTTTAGAACTACAAAAGAATATTTTAGAAGAAATTGGTAGTAAGTTTTTGATCCCAACCCAAGTTTGCGTGCACCGTTCCGTGCTCGAAAAGGATCGATTTGATGTGCGCTACAGGCTTTGGGAAGACACCCACCTTTGGTTACGCATTGCGGCGCAATATCCTGTTTATCAAATGGATAAATATACGGCCATTCAAAATATTCACGCGCAAGGGACAGTGGTCCGAGGCATGAAAAAAATTCGCTTAACGGAGGTGAATCAGTACATTTTGGCCCTTCAAGATTTAAGGGACAATTACTCTGCTATTTTTGAGGGGAAATTACCCCCGAATTATTTCAATGAATACATCGACTCTAAGTACCGCATGTATTTGTATCAAGCGCGGCAGAACCAACAGTTCCGCGCTGCTCATCACATTTGGTTCAAAGCATGGCAGCATCGCCCTTCATGGTATCTGATCACGGAATACCCTAAAATCACAATAAACTATCTCAATATTGGCCTTCATGCGCGATAACTCATTGAACATTCTGTTGATTGCCTCCTGGTATCCCTCCGTGGAGCATCCCACGGATGGCAGTTTTGTGCAAGAACAAGCCCATATGTTGCGAGATTTTGGACATCAAGTCACCGTGATTCATCCTTTTTTGCTCGGAACCTTTGCGAGTTCTATTAAAAAGCGTTCAACGATTTCTTGTAAAAAAGAGGATGGTATTCGCGTTATACGTGTTGGAGTGGTTCCTACGGTTCCTTTTTTCCGCGCAGCGACATATGCGCATTGTTTCCGAAGGGTAATTTCGGCAATGAAATCTTTGCAACTTGATCCAAAAGAATTTTCTGTAATCCACAGCCATGCTATGTTCATGGGGGGATACATTGGGCATAAGTTTTCTAAAAAATATAACCTTCCACAGGTTCATACGGAACACACTTCTGGCCTTATTTTCTATCCAGATCAATACACGAATAATGATCTCGCCCTAACCCGTAAGACCTATGGTCATTGCCATAAAGTACTGTTTGTAAGTCAATTCGCATTAGAACGCACCTTACAGAACCTATCATTGGAGCCAAAAGATTCCTTCAAGGTCCTTCCAAATGTCGTGGATCCATCCTTCTTTTCTTTTCCTATCCGTCCATTCTCGAAAGAAACCTCGTTAAAGTTTTTGATGATTGGAAATTTTATTCCCATAAAAAATCACCGCTTATTGCTTGAAGCTTTCAGCCTTGTGCAAAAGCAATATCCTGCCGTGGGACTTTCCATTGCCGGTAATGGGCCTTTGGAGCAGGAACTTCGCGCGCTGTGTGAATCCTTGAAATTGGAAAATGTCTATTGGTTGCCAAGACTGAATCGGGCAGAGGTAAAGGAACAAATGGCCGCCCATCAAGCGATTCTTTCAACAAGCAAAGTCGAAACTTTTGGTTTGACCATCGCAGAAGCGCAGGCGATGGGTAAACCGGTAGTCGTGACAGATTCAGGAGGGGTAAGGGATATTGTTACTCAAGAAACAGGGATCATAACAGAAGCTAGTTCAACCTCGTTCGCGAAGGGCATGATACAGTTGATGCAATCTTATGATACCTACTATCCGGAAACCATCCAACAAACAGCTATACGTCGCTTTTCTTCGGAGGTGATTCTTCAGCAGTTGCATGAAATCTATGCCCATACCCTCGGTTCCTTTGATTAACTTTAACGCGTGATTAAAGTGCTCATCCTTGCCTACGATTTTCCACCCTACGTTTCGGTAGGTGGACTTCGTCCTTTCCATTGGTATAAGAACTTTCGAAAGTTCGGTTTGGATCCTGTGGTGGTAACTCGGCAATGGGGAAATTCTGATGGGACAATATCCGATTACGCTAAACCTGGTTTGAGTGAAGAAATATTTATAGAAGAAACGGAATGGGGAAAGGTTCTTTACACCCCATATCACCCCAATCTAAGCAATCGATTGTTCTTAAAATACGGCGATGCACGTTACCGAAAACTCCGGAAATTCCTGAGCGGAGTGAACGAGATTTCGCAATATTTTTTGCCCATTGGAACAAAACGAGAACTTTATAAAGCTTCATGTAACTATCTAAAAAAGAATGAGATAGATGTCATTATTGCCACAGGAGAACCCTTTATCTTATTCCACTACGCTAAGCGACTTTCAAAGCGTTTCCACGTGCCATGGGTAGCCGACTATCGAGACCCTTGGTCGAACAATTGGAGTAAAAAAAGTTGGTTGTACTTTAAATTCAACCAATTGATCGAA
>JBJTXE010000280.1:0-8938 GCA_046082075.1 Bacteroidota bacterium | reverse complement strand
GGTGAAAGCATGGTTTGTTGTACTCTGCGCCTCATTAAGTCTGACATTTTTCGGGCAAAATTCTCTCTTTAATGGAGATTTTGAATTGGGAGGACCTAATATTGGCTTTAATGTTAACGGAAATGGGTACGTACTTTTATCCCCTCCCTATGTTGGAAATTCGGTGCCAGGTAACTACACCGTTACCGAACAACCGGAGTTGGTGAATACTGCTTTTTTTCTCCCCATCAACGACCACACCTCTGGAAACGGAAAAATGTTGGTGGTAGATGGAGGCACGGTTGGTGGAAACCAACCTTTTTGGCAAGCAGGAAGCAACGGAGGCGGAGTTTGTGGGTTAATCCCCGGGAACGACTACCTGTTAAGTTATTGGTTGCACTCCATTTCTACGAGCGTAACGAATGCAGCAACACAGGCCGATATAAATGCTGTATTTAACAATGCGTCCAACATCCTAGTACTTACTCAACCTACGCTTGCACCGCTTCCCTCGGCAGGATGGCAGGTATACTCCGTACAATTTACCGCTAATGCAGCATGTGTCAACATTGCATTGTTCGACAACAACCTGTCAACGGTTGGTAATGACTTTGCCATCGACGACATCTCCGTTTTACCGTTGGATAATTCGCTATTTGCCTCCGCTTCTACCACCCGTCCCAATTGTTCGGATAGCCTGAGTGGAGGGATTTTTATTTACCCCAAAGGAGGCGCTGCACCGTACAGTTTTCAATTAAATGGCCCCTCAGGCTTGTTGAATAATAACCAGGGCGCGTTTTTAGGGCTTGGTAGCGGGACCTACAGCTGTACCCTTACGGATGCCAACAATCAAACCTTTACCCTGCTTAATGTTTTATTATACCCGAACAATTATTTGGGAGTAAGCCCAAGCGATACGACCATCTGTTCCAACGCATCGGTCTTGATCAGTGTTGCTGCGCAACAAAATTCCAGTTTTTTGTGGTCTGCATCTCCTTCCGATCCCGGTTTAGTGAATAACAGCAACGACAGCATCAACGTTAGCCCTAACCAAACTACGGTGTATACCGTGTCTACGAACGACCTCAACTTCAACTTACTAACCAACGGCAATTTTGAAGTTGGAAACACAGGATTTTATACGGATTTATCCTTTTTTACCCCCTCAAATCCAACCGGCTTGCAAACCAGCTATGGTTTAACTCCCAATGCCAATTTTTGGGAACCAACTTTTGCCGCTTGTGTAGACCACACCTTGGGTAATGGTATAGGCATCATGATGGTGGTGGATGGCGCAATATCGGGTAACAGCGTCGTTTGGCGGCAGAATTCAGTGGTTGAACCACAAAAAAACTATACGTTTCAATATTATGCGCAATCGGTGGATCCTGCGAATCCTGCGATGATACAGGTTCGTATCAACGGTATTCCTTTGGCCATCGACACCTTAAGCAATGTCACGTGTTCTTGGCAGGCCAATTCAGTTACTTGGAATTCGGGGAATGATACGCTGGCCATCCTAGAACTGGTAAATCTCAACCAAGCAGGCATTGGGAACGATTTTGCGCTGGACGACCTTTCGTTTTTCACCTTGAAATCATGCACCTGTCAAAGTACGGTTCATATCACTCAAGGAAATGCTGACTTAGGATTAAATTATCCTTCGGAGTTGTGCGCGGGTTTTTCTCCGGTCAGCCCGCAACTGAATGCAGGTGTTCCCACGAATGGGTCGTACAGCTCTCAACCGCAAGGTTTAAATATAGATCCTGTTTCTGGAATTATTTCGAGCAATGGAACCTTGCCTGGGACCTATCAAGTTGTTTATTCAACCAACCTTTGCGGATCGGTGGCGAAAGATACTTTCGAACTTCAAGTGCATGGGTTACCGGTTCTTTTAAGTTTAACTGGTGGTGCGTATAATTGTCCAACCCAAAGTTTTGATTCGGTCTTGTTGTACTTAAACGCTCAATTCCCTGTAAGTGTCGTGTATACCTTTAATGGGTTTATAGACACTGTTCTCGGAGTTTCCAATCCCCTCTATTTAGGTAACAATGTTGGATTGTATACCCTCAACAGCGTTACGGATTTGGCCTGTACGAATACCTTGAGTGGCACCTTGTTGTTGGATAGCTTATTGGTACCTCAACAGCCGATGGTTGTGGGTGAAAGCAGCATGTGCGAAAATGAACCTAGCAGCCTTTTACAAATTAACAATGCCAATCCAAACGGCGTTGTTTCTTGGTTTGCAGATTCCTCTTTGACACAATATTTAGAAAGCGGGAATTCTTTTTATCCTGGTAACGATAGCAGTGCGACGTATTATGTGGTTCAGAGCGTTGCAGGATGTGTAAGTCCCGTTGGTACCTTCACGATAACCTTGGTTTCCTGCAATCTTGTTGTTCCTTCTGCCTTTACACCCGACGGTGACGGCGACAACGATGTTTGGGAAATCGTTGGTCTTGATGCGAAATTCCCCCTGAATCAAGTGCGAGTATTCAACCGGTGGGGAGAGCTGCTGTTTACTTCTTTGGAAGGGGATTATTCCTCAGCTCCTTGGAATGGAACCTATCAGGGAAAGGCCCTTCCCAATGGCAGTTACTATTATATTATTGAGAAAGCAGTTGATGGAAGTATTGAACCCATTAATGGAACGGTGAGCATTTTACGAAAACCATGAGAAAGACCCTAGTTATCCTTTTATCGGCGCTTGGTTCGGCTGCAACAGCTCAGCAATTACCACAATTTCGACAATTCATCCTTGCTCCTTCGGTCTATAACCCTGCAGCGATGGCCTTTAACAAACAAAGCAGTATTTCCTTGAGCGGTCGTTGGCAAATGTCCGGTTTTGGTTATGAGCCGAGAACTTTAGTTTTGCATGGACAAACGCTCCTTAAGAAAAAAGTAAAAATCGTTTTTAATCCAGGAAGCCGAATTCAACGCGACTACACACCCGTGGAAAAAAACAGGAAGATTGCGCTTCGGCATTTCGTTGGCGGACAAGTAGTTTCAGACAATTACGGGGCTTTTCGCTTTTTAGATATTAACGGAAATTATGCGCTTAATTTGCCCATCAATGCTGAATGGAAAGCAACCTTGGGTGTCCGCGCAGGGCTTCGAAACAACCGCTTCCTGCCAAGTCAGGGAGTTGTACTGAACGTCCTTGATCCACAATTGGTGTATGCGGGTGGAGATGAAACATACGATGCTTTATTGAATGCAAATCAACATTCTATGAGTTTTTCTGGGGCATTGGGTGTAGGGTTGAACAATAAATCGTGGTTTTTCTCCGCGTCCATGATGCACGGCGGTATTCCTAATTCTGCACAACAAACCATCAGTTATTTTGACCAACGTTTGCATTGGAATGCATCCTTGAGCTATAAGATCCCATTGAGTTCAGGGCTTGAAATTCAACCGGCCGTTTTGGTGAAAAAAATGGGCGCAGCCCCCTACTCCTTTGAATTCTCAGCGTTGGCAACCATCAACTATATCTTTTGGGCGGGATTCAATTACCATCATGGTTCATCGGCTGGAATCCTGGCTGGAATGGAGGTTTCAGGCAATTTGAAAATTGGATACGCGCTTGATTTTATGACGAACCGTTTGAATCAATTCAGCAATGGTGGACACGAAATCTTTTTAAGCTATGGGTTTTAATAAGTGGATTCTATGGATTTCTTGTTGCCTTGCGATGCCGTATTTTGGGCAATTATATGAATTTTCGAATGCGGAACGCCTACCAGGATTGGTGAATTCATCGGCTGAGGAAAGCAACCCGGTTCTTTCACATGATGGAAGATTCTTGTACTTTGTTCGAACCTTTGACACCAAAAACATCGGTGGGATTTACGATCAAGACATTTGGTTTAGCCTCTTAAAAAACGGAACTTGGATTGCTCCAAAACCGCTCGCGTCCTTGAATAATAAATTACATAATGCGGTCATTTCTACACACCTGTTGCAAGACAGTTTAACACGGTTGTATTTGCTATCCAGCTACACGCAACAAGATGCTCGTAAAGGCATTAGCGTTGCTGAGCGAAATAATGGAGACAGTGTTTGGATACTCAAGGGTAAACTACCCATTCCTTCGTTGGATATTTCTGGAAAATATGTGGGATATTTTATCTCCAAGGATGAATCTGTAGTGATTGTATCTTACGAAGGTTCGGATAGTGAAGGGGAGGAGGACCTCTATTTTTCTATAAAAAATGGAGAAGAATGGTCCGATTTGGAAACGATGGGATCTACGGTAAATAGTCCTGGTTTTGAAATATCTCCTTATCTAAGTGCGGGAAAAGATACCTTGTTTTTTTCCAGCAATGGATTTAAAGGCCAAGGAGACGCGGATATTTTTTATTCCGTTCGAAAAGGCAAATGGAATTCGTGGAGTAAACCCGTTAACCTTGGCCAAGGAATTAATACCTCGAATTTTGAGGCTTACTTCTCCTTGGTTGGAAATAAGGCGATTTGGTCCAGTAACCGTGAGGGAAAGGATTTGGATCTTTGGACTGCATGGGCCATTCCACCTCCCAAATTACTTTACACGGTAAGTCTAAAAGACGTTAGCACCTTTCAAGGAAACGACGGTTCCATTGACGTTCAAATTACTTCAGGGGTTCCACCCTACAAATTTCAATGGTCGAATGGTCAGAGCGTTGAAGATATAAGGAACCTTCGAAAAGGAGAATATAAATTGACCATTACCGATTCAATTGGTCAAAAAATTCAAGAAACGTTACTCATCAACGAACCTGCGGCGAAAGTGGAAAGCATCATTCGTTTTCCAAATATCCAGTATAAATTCGCAAGTTGGGACTTTGTCTCCGATAGTACCGTCAACAGCATGGATTCTCTAAAGGCAATCGCCAAGTTGTTAGAAGATTATCCCAAAATGGTGATTGAATTGATTTCGCATACCGATTCGCGCGGCGAAGAGGCCCGAAATCAAGTGTTATCAGAAAACCGAGCGAAAGCTTGTTACAAACACCTCGTAACCGAATTACTTATTGATCCGCGAAGAATTGTCCCCGTCGGGAAAGGGGAATCTATCCCTGCTCAATGGTATGATCCTGCACAAAAATCATGGGTTGCGCTCACCGAAGAATACATTCAACAACAGAAAGACAACTTTTCGCTGTACGAATACCTGAACCAACTTAATCGGAGAACCGAAGGTAGGGTATTGCGCTTGGATTTCGATCCGTCAACCGCGCCAAATGCCCCGAAAGAGTACTCAGAATTTCAAACAATACCGAAGTAATGAAGGTACTTGAATTGCTCTTTCAGTTAGGGATATTATTTTCGGCCTTTGCGTTTCTTTGGTTTTGGATTCAGCTTTTAATCGTCTTCTTAGTGCCCACGAGTATTCGGCTGCAATTGCGGTATTTTTTACAGCTGCTCCATTCCCTTTTTCTGGGGGCCCTGGTGTTAAAATTCTTGCAAATGGAAAATCCACCCTTGGGATTAAATGCCATGTTAGGAATTGTAATGCTCACCTATTTTCTATATCTCATCCGTAATATTCGCTCACGTGATGCCATGATGAGGGTTGAAGTATACGCTAATTTCGTCGAAAAACTGAAAACCAAGAACGAGTGGGAATGGACCTTAGCCTTTATTTCTGTAGGAATTTCGTTGCTTTGGGTAGTTTACCCCAGCGCTTTGGATAGCGCAGCTACCTTATGGTTTTACGAGCAAACCAAGTATCTTATGGGAATTCCCGTTTTGGGTTGGATTTTCAAAATTTTCGGCTTTTTCTTTGTTATTGGAACCCTTATTCGCTTTTTAAGTGCTGTGTTATGGTTGCTGAGTCCAAGGCCCAAAACGCGAACGAATGAAAACGACAGGTTCGATGATTTCGAAGAACTTTAAACACCGGTTTCAAAAAGCATTCGACCGCTCGCAACAATCATTTGAATACCGATGGATAGGACCAGTAATCCCATAATTTTCGACAGGGTTCGCAAGCCGGTTTGCCCCATGTATTTTAAAATCAAAGGCGCAGACGAAAGAATTAAATAAATAACGATTGCCACACCAACGATTGCTCCTAAAATGGTGGCTTTTTCGTTGAAGCCTTTCGATTGAATTCCTAAATTGATCAACAAGGACATGGAACCGGGGCCCGCCAACAAAGGAAGGGCAAGTGGGCTGAACGAAATGTCTTCTTTCAGGCGGGATTCTTTTTCAATTTCACCCTGTATATCGGATTTGTGCTGCGAATTGAGCAATTGAAAACCCGAACGCGAAATAATGATGCCTCCGGCAATTTTTAGGGCATGGATCGAAACCCCGAAAAAATCAAGAATGAATTCACCGATTAAAAACGAGATAACGCACACCAAGAGCACATAGATGGAAGTTCTTCGAACGGTTCTGTACAGATGATCCTTCGGAAAACCGTTGGTAAGCGAGATAAAAACGGGCATTGCGCTCAACGGATTAATCAACGAAAAAAGCGAAATAAACGAGGAGATAAAGAGCGTTGTCATAAATTCGGTGCAAAGGTCGGAATTCTGTACCGATGGCTTTCCTCAGAAATTGTTAATATAGTGTCATATTTCACCTTGTTTTTTTTTTCTAACTTCGAAAAAAAAAATAAATGAAGTCCCTCTTATCTTTTATAAACCTTTGCATAAGTTTTTATTATTGCAGTCAAGTGGCATTCTCGGCCACTGCATGGATTGGAAAAGCTAACCGCATAAAAAACTCAGGGGTAGAATTGTACGATCAAAGAGCACAAAATATAAGTGCACAAGAAAAACAAAGGAGAGAAACCCTTGCTAAAGAAGAAGAGGAAGATGACATAAATGAGTCTTATGTGGTAATTGGGGTAGTTATTGCAGCAGTTATAGGCTTTGGACTGCTACGCAGAATTGGAAACAAAATCCTTGGGCATATTGGGAAAAAACTTGACTGTACACCGGAGGAGCTAACGGAATACATCAATAAGGTTACCGACGAATCTGTTGTTGATTTGACCGGCCCAGATAAAACACGCGCAGAGAATTGGAGAAAGTATATGCTAGAAAAGATTGATAGTGGCGAGATTACAACTCTTGGACAAGTTGAAGATGAGCTTGGCGTTGCAGAACAAGAATGGAATAAAAAATGAAAGCCCTCTTATCTTTTATCACCCTTTGCATAAGTTTTTATTATTGCAGCCAAGTGGCATCCTCGGCTATCACATGGATTGGAAAAGCTAACCGAATGCAAAACCCCGGAGCAGAGTCGAACGCCGAGGGAGCTCCTTTGCATTGGAAATCGGATTATATCTTGGGAGCTGAGTCGAATTGGGTTGCAGATTACGGCAGAGTGTCCCATGAATGGAACCATGGCGAGAAAAAACTTGGACTTCCCACCAATCCGGGAAACAACTATTTTCGACTAACGGTGAACAAGAACGAAGAAACTCGGAAGCTTAACTTATTCCAGAACATTTCCTTGAGCGATCTTCAGAACGCGCTTCAAAAAGACACCGTGATTGCCCAATTCCAATTTTGGTCTGGGGTCACCTATCCTACCAAGAGCAATTGTGCTTTTGCTGAGGTTAAGGTCCTTTTCAAGGATGCTATCGGAAAAACGTTGGATTCCATTTTTGTAAAAAGAGTGCCTGGTGAATTTCGCGACTTGGACGCAGGGACTCCAGAAGCGGAAGAGCGGGGGTTCAATGTAATGCACGAAATGCTGTTTTCCCTTAAAACGCATCAAGTACCGAAAGGATCCCAGTTAGCGGTCGTACAGCTTCAGTGCGAATTCCCTTGTGCAAAGTTTAAAGGCGAAGAGGAAGATGAAACCGAAGGAGAACTATCCAATACTTTTTTCTTTGATAATTTATCCTTGGGATTTTTTACCCTTGAATAGCCACCAAATATAAAACACATGTCAAAAACCATTTTTATTAAAACAGTTATCCTTGTTGCCCTAATTATTGGACTGCGCATTGGTCTTAATTTAATTCCCAAGGTTTCCCTTCCCGGATATACGGATCCTGTGCATGTTACCGAAATGATCGAGATTTCAGATGTAGCAGTTTTGTTCACAGGAGCCTTTTTCGTAATCTCTCTAATTCTTGCTGGAACCATGTCCGACTACAAAGAGAGCGAAAAACTTCCGGGAGAAATTGCCAGTAATTTAGAAGCCCTGGAGGACCATATGCTTTTGGCAATACGAACCTATAAGAATACTAATGAACAATCCATCGATAAGGAAAAACTTTATAAGAGCGTATATCATCTTACCTTGGACGTATTAGCTTGGTTTAACAGTCGAGAAAAGGATTCTAAAACCATTTACCATGCCATTCGAAAAGTAAATGAAATGGCTTATTACCTTGCCAGGATTGGCGGTGATAAAGAAGCGGTAAAAGGAATTCAAGACAACCTCAACCAATTACGAAAGAATTTAACCAGGGCCTATTATATAGCACGAACCGATTTTTTAGCTCCGGCCTACTTTCTGTTAATGTCCATCGTTGGATGCGTTATTTCCGTTCTCTTAATGTGCAAGTTTAAAACACCGATGGCGGGATTCATGGTTACGGGATTAGTTTCCTTTATTTTCATTTACCTTGTTCTCCTCATAAGAGGTTTGGACAACCCATTCGACTACGGTGATGATGACACGAATGTTGATCTGTTACCCATACAGCGCTTTAAAACAAGAATTGAAGAGGGATTTTACACTGGAGAAGAATAAATGCTGGCAGAACTAAGGAGTTCCTTATTGGGTTGAACTTATTGCAGCGTTATCGGTAAAAACCGAAAACAAACCATGCCAAATTCCACACGCTTCCTCCTGATATTTATATCGTGTATAACGATTTCAATCGCCAAAGCACAAGACTGCGACTTTGATTACTATCCAAAAAAAGGGGGGCATTACTTGTTCGCTACCTATTACGAGAAAGACCATCAAACCCCGAAAAACGGTCAATGCGACCGAAAAATGGGGGCTC
>JBJTXE010000279.1:0-9303 GCA_046082075.1 Bacteroidota bacterium | reverse complement strand
ATGCTGCGTATTTTCCTGCCTTTGAAGTTGCTCTCAATTCTTATTCAGGGAAAAATAATGTAACGGTGAGCTTGTCCTATGTAGGTGTGTCCTATGTAGGTGAGCCTGTCGAACCTACATCATTCCCGGCATTCCGCCGCCCATGCCGCCCATCGCGGCAGCTGGGTTCGATTCTTCCGGTTGATCAACGATCACACACTCCGTTGTTAAAAGCATGGAGGCGATAGACGCGGCATTTTCAACGGCAATTCGCGTTACTTTGGTTGGGTCGATAACCCCAGCACCATATAGCTTTTCAAATTTGTCGGTACGGGCATTATAACCGAAGTCATCTTTTCCTTCGCGAACTTTTTGAACAATAATAGCTCCCTCGCCTCCGGCATTTGCAATGATTTGACGAAGGGGTTCCTCGGCAGCACGTTTTACGATAGCGATTCCCGTTGCCTCATCTTCGTTCACCGCTTTCAATTTGTCCAACGTTTCAATGGAACGAATTAAGGCAACACCTCCACCTGGAACGATGCCTTCTTCCACCGCAGCTCGTGTAGCCGCTAACGCATCGTCTACTCGGTCTTTTTTCTCTTTCATTTCTACTTCGGTAGGAGCTCCTACGTAAAGAACAGCAACCCCTCCAGCCAATTTTGCTAGACGCTCTTGTAGTTTTTCACGGTCGTAATCCGAAGTGGTCGTTTCGATTTGCGCACGGATCTGATTTACACGTGCTTTTATATCGTCTTTTTTACCTTTTCCATTGATAATGGTCGTATTATCCTTGTCGATATCCACTTTTTGAGCATGACCAAGCATGTCCATCGTAACATTCTCAAGCGTCATTCCTCGCTCTTCCGAAATTACCTGACCTCCGGTAAGGATGGCAATATCTTCCAACATGGCTTTTCTGCGGTCGCCAAAGCCCGGAGCTTTAACTGCAGCTACTTTCAAGGATCCTCGTAAACGATTAACCACCAAGGTGCCAAGCGCTTCACCATCTACATCTTCCGCGATAATCAAGAGCCCCTTTCCCGCTTGAACCACTGGTTCCAAAATCGGAAGAAGTTCTTTCATACTTGAAATTTTCTTTTCAGTGATAAGGATCAGCGGATTTTCCATTTCGGTTACCATCTTCTCGGTATTCGTAACAAAGTATGGGGAAAGATAACCTCGGTCAAACTGCATTCCTTCAACCGTTTTAACTTCTGTCTCCGTTCCTTTGGCCTCTTCCACGGTTATAACTCCGTCGTTTCCAACTACTTTCATAGCCTGTGAAATGAGTTTTCCTATCGTTTCATCGTTGTTCGCTGAAATGGTGGCAATCTGCTCAATTTTATAGACGTCTTTTCCAACCTCTTTAGAAATCTTCTTCAGGTTTTTAACCAGTTCGGCAACTGCTTTATCAATGCCTCGTTTCAAATCCATCGGATTCGCGCCAGCAGCAACGTTTTTGAGTCCAGCGGTAATAATTGCCTGGGCCAAAACGGTGGCAGTAGTCGTTCCATCTCCCGCAATATCCGCGGTTTTAGAGGCCACTTCTTTCACCATTTGAGCTCCCATATTCTCCATGGGATCTTTCAGTTCAATTTCCTTGGCAACTGTAACGCCGTCTTTGGTGATTTGGGGTGCTCCGAATTTTTTGCCAATAACCACGTTTCTTCCTTTCGGACCTAAGGTTACTTTTACTGCGTTTGCCAAGGCGTCAACTCCACTTTTGAGTTTATCGCGGCCTTCGATGTCAAATAATATGTCTTTTGCCATGATTTTAAGTTTTTGGTATTAATTGAATAATAATTAGAATATTCCGTAAATGTCCGATTGCCTCATAATTAAGTACGAAGTCCCGTCCAATTTAATTTCTGTTCCGGAGTACTGACCGTAAAGCACCTCGTCACCTACCTTGAGCGTCATCGGCTCATCTTTTTTTCCTCCTCCAACGGCTACAACTTTGCCTTTGAGTGGCTTTTCTTTAGCGGTATCAGGAATAATAATACCACTCGCTGTTTTTTGTTCTGCTGGCGCGGGCTCTACTAGAACTCGATCCGCCAATGGTTTAAATTTTACTGACATAGAATTAATTTTTGATTTTTCCCCGACCGGTCGAATTTTATACCAATACTTGATATGAGACAAATTTTCAGTTAAGCAAACCAATTTGGCAGGTAGAAGTGACAGCCTGACACTTGTTGCGGCAAAAGTATTATTGACCTCCTTGCGGTGCGTTTTGTCCTCCTTTTGCGGGAGCTTGCTGAGATTGAGGATTGGACTTGTTAATGGCCTGCGGTTTTGGTTGCTGCATCGTCATAATGATGGCACTTACCACGATGGTAGCTGCTAGACCCCACGTTAACTTATCGATGAATTCTGTGGTTTGCTTGACGCCCCCAAGTTGCGTTGGGCTTCCGAAATCGCTGCTTAATCCACCGCCTTTGGGGTTTTGAATGTACACAACAAAAATCAACAACAATGCGGCGAGTGAAATGATGATGGAAAAAATCGTGGTAATCATTAAGCTTCTTTTTTCGTAAGTTTTTTTATTTGGCCTGCAAAGTAAGCCTTTTTTTCGGGAAATGTCAAAATTAATTGTTCATAAATTTGAACGGCCTTGGGATAATTTCCTTGAATTACAAATATTTTCGCCAAGGTTTCACTGACCGGTATATTCTCGGCATTCACACTTTCTTTCGCTTTTTTTACCGGGGAATAAAAATCAACAGGGGGCCGCTCCACGGGGATGTCTGCAACGGTTGCGCTTTTATCCATTTTGACGTCCCCTAACCAATCCGTGAAACTTTTACTTTCCTCGCTTTTTGTTTGCTCGACGGGTACGTTCTCTTCTTTTTCCACTTTATCGAGCGTCATTTCCTGTTCGGAAGCTTCCATTTCGAGAACATACCGTGTAGAGGCCACAGATTCTCGGATAAGCTGTTCCAACGGATCTTTTTCTAACAGCGAAGACTGCCCATTTTCTGAAGCGCTTGCTGTCTCTTCTTTGACGGGGTCTAGTGTATGTAGCTCGGGCAGTTCAGGTTCAACCGACATGGGTTGGTTTACTTCATCCTTTTCCGTTTCAAGCTCGGTTAAAGGAGGGGTGAATTCGATCGTCGCATCGTGCAGCAAGTGATATAGGCGCGTTCTATCACTCACAAGGTAAGCGTATTTCGGTAACTCTTTCGGTAAGCGGATATCTGCATTGTGATGCAAGGCCTCCAAATACGTTAGCGCGAATAAACCTGCATAGGGATAGTCTAAACATAATTGTTGTAACTGATCAATATCAGCGGACTTCACCAGGGAAGGGTTCAGTAATAAATTATTGATATTATGCTTGTTCCAACTCACCAGTTACTCATTAATTTATTGATTACATCTTGTACAACTTGTTCATTCACCTGACTCAGAAGTTGGGTTTCAACGCTTGAGAAATTCGTTTCAGCATTAAAATCAGCGAATCGAGTTACCGTCAGCTTGGAGGATTCTACTTTGGGAGAGGTGAAATTCAAGTCAAACGCGATGCTCACAGTTAAGCGATTTTTTGCCGCATTATCTCCGTTTTGCAGGGCAATAGGGTTAATGGAATATTGAGTAATTTCTCCTGAAATTTGAACCTGGGCATCATTTAAGTTCGGAGTTAACGCTAACCGCGTGTTGTTTTGAATACCATCTTTGAGCGTTTCGGACAAGCCCGCAGCGTAATTCAGTGGGCAAGTAGGCGCAATAATTCTTAGCGTTTGAATTGAAAATTTTTGCCATTCTTCGGGCATTCCACCGGTATCCTTAAACCCAATTCTACTGGGCCAGCAACCGCAAAGGCAAATCATTAAAATGAACAACAGGTTTATTTTCACTCCGCTAAGTTAAATTCCTTTATTTTACGGTACAGCGTTCTTTCCGAAATCCCCAATTCTTTGGCCGCATATTTTCGCTTTCCGCGATGTTTTTCCAAGGCTTTTTGAATCAATTCGCGCTCGCGTTCCTCCAACGAAAGAGATTCTTCAAAGTCTTCGTGCTGTGTGAAATCCTCTTGATCTTCCACCTCTTGGATTTTAGGAGGAGGAATTAAATTCGCAGGCAGAACGGAGCTCTGCATCGTTGAACCGAAATCTTGGTATAATTTGTTCAAGAGTATATTCTGGTCCGCATCGAGTTCGATTCCTGCGGTTTGACTTAAAATTTCGACCACTAATTTTTTCAAATCGGTAAGGTCACGCTTCATGTCAAATAGGAACTTGTACATGATTTCTCGCTCTGAAATCGATTCTTGACTTGGGGTATTAATCATTAATGCACCCTTGTCTACCACCTCGGGTAAATAGTGTTGGAGTAGTGTGCGATCGATACTTCGTTCAGTTTCAATAATACTAAGTTGCTCTACCATGTTTTTCAACTGTCGAATGTTACCAGGCCAACGGTATGCATTGAGCAATTCAATGGCCTCTTCGGTTAAGCGAATCGGAGGCATCCGATATCGATCGGCAAAATCACTGGCGAATTTCCGAAACAATAAATGGATGTCATCCCCTCGGTCGCGCAAGGCCGGAAGGGCAATTGGAATCGTATTTAATCGATAAAATAGGTCTTCTCGAAATTTCCCTTTCAGGATAGCCTGCTGCATGTTTTCGTTGGTTGCAGCCACCACTCGTACATTCGTCTTTTGAGGCTTAGAGGCCCCAACCCGAAGGTATTCACCTGTTTCAAGCACTCGCAACAAACGCACTTGTGTTTGCATAGGTAATTCCGCCACTTCATCTAAGAAAATTGTACCTCCGTTGGCTACCTCAAAATAACCTTGACGGCTTCCTGCTGCTCCGGTAAAGGACCCTTTTTCATGACCAAACAACTCTGAATCTATGGTGCCTTCGGGAATCGCGCCGCAATTAACGGCAATATACTCCTTATGTTTCCGACTGCTCAATTGATGAATCACTTGTGGGATAATCTCCTTTCCTGTCCCACTTTCCCCCGTTACCAGTACCGCTAAATCAGTGGTTGCCACTTGAGCGGCAATTTCCAAAGCTCTGTTCAAGCCTGGTGAATTGCCAACAATCGTGAATCGCTGTTTAATTTGTTGAACAGTCATGTGTAATTACCTATTTTCGTTGTCCACCATTTCACCCATCAAAGTCGCCGAAGTACAATCAATAATTTTCACCTGAACATACATACCTTTTACAACGGTCTTTTTATCAAACACCACCATGCTGTTTTGAGAATTTCTACCGCAATATTGTGCATCTGAGCGACGGGAAGGACCTTCGACTAACACTTCCTGTATCTCTCCGATCTGTCGTTGATTCATTAATAGGCTGTGTTCGGTTTGAAGTTCAATGATTTCTGTTAACCTTTTGCCCTTGATTTCCTCAGGTACGTCGTCCTCAAACTTCCGCTCGGCTAAGGTTTTTGGTCGTTCTGAATATTTAAACATGTATGCGTAGTCAAAACAAACTTCACGCATCAAAGCTATGGTCTCTTGGTGTTCCTCATCTGTTTCACCGCAGAACCCCGAGATAATATCGGTTGAAATAGCACAATTCGGTATAATGCGTCGGATAGCCTCAATTCTGTTCAGGTACCATTCTCGCGTGTAGCCACGGTTCATTCGGTATAGTACATTACTGCTACCCGATTGGACTGGTAAATGAATATACTTACAAATGTTCTCATGGTTTGCGATGGCATGCAGCACCTCATCGGTCATATCTTTTGGATGAGATGTACTGAAACGAACCCGCAGTTCTGGGGACACTTGAGCCACCATGATCAAAAGTTGGGCAAAATTTACCGTTGGTTCTTGCGATTGAATTACCTCTCCTTTGGAACTGAGGTTCCATCGATAGCTGTCGACGTTCTGACCCAACAAGGTCACTTCTCGATAACCGTTCCTGTAAAGTTCGCGGCATTCATCCACGATAGTGTACGGATTTCGGGAACGTTCTCTTCCTCGCGTAAAGGGGACCACACAGAACGAACACATGTTGTCGCACCCACGCATGATGGTAACAAAAGCCGATATACCTCCTTGATCGAGCCGCACCGGGGTAATGTCCGCATAGGTTTCCTCGCGGGAAAGCAATACATTGACGGCTCTTTGCCCTGTACCAACTTCGTTTAACAGGTTGGGAAGATCTCGATAGGCATCAGGACCTGCCACCAAATCCACTAAATGTTCCTCTTCCAATAAGTTTTTTTTCAGCCTTTCAGCCATGCACCCCAAAATACCTACCACTAAATCTGGATTCTGTTTTTTGAGGGATTTAAATTCTGTCAGACGTTTACGAACACGTTGCTCGGCGTTATCTCGAATGGAACAAGTGTTCAATAAAACTAAATCGGCATCTTCGATGTTACGTGTAGTGGCATAGCCATCCGTAGCCAAAATCGAGGCGACAACCTCACTGTCCGAAAAATTCATCTGGCATCCATAACTTTCTAAGTACAGTTTTTTATCACCTCGAGGCGTATGACTTCTTTCAATCATAGTTGCCTCTCCCTGCCGACCTTCGTCCAATGGCTCATTCGAATTCATATGACAAAGGTAATTCAAATTACGTTTATGTCAAATTGTCATGCTAAAACAGCGTTGGAAATTTATTAACCATAGGTTAAGAATATTCCTCCTGTAAATTTAAGCTGATGCTGAGGCATTTTGCATGGTTTTAGTTTTAATTTTGTCAAAACTTAGGTATGTCCAAAAATTTAGTCATTGTTGAGTCCCCTGCGAAAGCCAAAACTATTGAAGGGTATTTAGGAGCAGATTTTAAGGTGAGGTCCAGCAATGGTCATGTGCGCGATTTACCGAAGAAAGGGCTCTCTGTCGATATCGAAAATAATTTTAAACCCAACTACGAAGTTTCTGCTGAAAAACGACAATTGGTCGCGGAATTGCAAAAATTAGCGGCCGCTGCTGAGTGTGTTTGGCTAGCAACCGATGAGGACCGTGAAGGAGAGGCTATATCGTGGCACCTTTTGGAAACGCTCCAATTAGACCCTAAAAAAACACAGCGAATTACCTTTAACGAAATTACCAAAGAAGCAATCCTTAGGGCGATAAGTAAGCCGCGAGCGATTGATCGAGACCTTGTAGACGCTCAACAGGCAAGAAGAATATTAGACCGTATCGTAGGCTTTGAGTTGTCGCCTGTTTTGTGGCGAAAAGTACGCCCCAGTTTGTCAGCAGGTAGAGTACAATCGGTAGCTGTTCGATTAATTGTTGACAGAGAGCAAGAAATCAAAGGATTTGCTTCGGAAGGTTTTTTCAAAACGACAGCGCTTTTATCATCGAATAAAAGCGTGTTGAAGGCCGAGTTAGACCGTACTTTTACCGAGGAAGATGCAGCAAGAGATTTCGTAGAGTCCTTAATCAATCGAAAACTTTCCGTTGCTTCCGTAGAAGTAAAACCCCATAAACGCACACCATCTGCACCTTTTACAACCTCAAGCTTACAACAGGAGGCTTCGGTGCGTTTGGGCTATGCTGTGGCTCGTACCATGTCAATTGCCCAAAAATTGTACGAGGCAGGTCATATTACCTACATGAGAACGGATGCCACAAACCTATCTCAAAGTGCCATAGATCAAGCTCAACAATATATTGCTTCGAGTTTTGGTGATGCTTATTCCAATCCAACACAATATAGAACGAAATCGGCCAATGCTCAAGAAGCCCACGAGGCCATTAGACCTTCGAACTTTGCGGCTATCGACGTTTCTTCGGTGCGTGAAGAGCAAAAGTTATACGATCTCATTTGGAAACGAACCGTTGCAAGTCAAATGTCGCCGGCTCAACTCGAGAAAACATCTGTTCAAATTGACATCGAGGGATTAGAACCGAGATTTCTTGCTAAGGGCGAGGTCATCAAGTTTGAGGGGTTCTTGAAAGTATACGATGCCGTTGCTCAAGGCGATGACGAGGAAGGTCAAGGCCGTCTTCCGCAACTTCACGAAGGCGATCAATTAGGGTTGCAAGAATTGAAGTCTACGCAACGATTTACTAGAGGTCCAGCGCGTTATTCTGAGGCGAGTTTAGTGAAGAAAATGGAAGAATTGGGCATTGGAAGACCTTCGACTTATGCCCCCACCATCTCAACGGTTCAAAAACGAGGATACGTTGCCAAAAATGAGCAGGAGGGAATTGAAAGGAAGTATGTGCAATGGACTCTAAACAACGGTGTAATGAACCGAGAAGAGTTGTCGGAAACGGTAGGAGGGGATAAAAATCGTTTGGTTCCGACCGACATTGGGATGTTGGTTACCGAATTTTTAGAGCAACAGTTTTCCACTATTATGGATTACCACTTTACGGCCCAGGTAGAAGCTTCATTTGATGAGGTTGCACAAGGAAAAATGGCCTGGGAGTCGATGTTAGGTGAATTTTATAAAACCTTTCACGCCACTGTTGAGACTACGATGGAACAAAGCGAACGTGTCACGGGGGAGCGGGAATTGGGCATCGACCCAATATCAGGTCGTAAGATTATTGTGCGTATGGGGAAATTTGGGCCCATGGTTCAAATTGGAAATGAACAAGAAGATGGCGAAAAGCCTCGTTTTGCTTCACTTTTGAAGTCCCAGTCGATTCAAAGCATTCGTCTTGAAGAGGCCTTGGACTTGTTCAAATTACCGAGGATATTGGGAGAGTATGGTGGGGCAGAGATCAAAGTGAATATTGGGAAGTTTGGTCCCTATGTGCAGCACCTTAAAACCTATGCATCCATTCCGAAGGAGGAGAACATCATGGAAATCACCTTGGATCGAGCGATAGCTTTGCTGGAGGAAAAGAAATCTGTGGCAGCCAATAATACTATAAAATCGTTCGATGAGCGACCGGACGTACTGTTGTTGCGAGGAAAATATGGTCCTTATTTGAAAATCGGAAAAGATAATTTCAAATTACCGAAGGACGCAACGCCTGAAGCGTTATCCTTGGACGAATGCTTGACAATTGCTGCGAACACACCTGAAAAGTCGGCAAAGAAACCTTTTAAGAAAAAAAAATAGTACTTTAGTACGAAGATTATCTCATGAACCAAAGCGTTAATAAGGTTGTTTTGTTAGGCAATTTAGGCCGGGACCCTGAAGTGCGGCATTTCGAAAATGGAGGTGTCGTAGCGAGCTTTTCGTTGGCCACCTCGGAATCCTTTCTCGATGCTCACACCGGTGAACGCCGTGAGATTACGGATTGGCATGATGTTGTAGCTTGGCGAGGCCTAGCGCTCGTTGCTGAAAAAATACTTGCCAAAGGCGCTCGGGTATATGTGGAGGGGAGGTTGAAAAAAAGAAGTTACCAGGACAAAGACGGACAAACCAAATTGG
>JBJTXE010000278.1:0-4618 GCA_046082075.1 Bacteroidota bacterium | reverse complement strand
GATTTCGGTATCCCAACCGGAGGAGGAAACCCTTTGGAAACAACAAGTGATGACGCGGACGATTTACCGTTTTAGTTCTTAACCTCCTTATATTTTTTTTTGGTATTTCAGGTACAAATCCTCTTGAAAGTTTTGGGTTTGTTGAATCTTACCGTTGAAAATTATGGTGGTCACTTGATTGGTTCTCATATCAAGTGCGGGACCTTTCGAGACGAATAGTGTTGCCGACTTCCCTACTTCAATGGAACCGAATTGTTGGTCCAAGCCCATAATTTCACACGGAGAGAGTGTGATTGATCGTAATGCCTCAAGCTCTGATAATCCATAGGCCTGAGCGGTCCCAGCGAGAAAAGGTAAGTTTCGTGTGTTCATGGCTTGCATTCCTCCTGCATTTTGCAAGCAAAAAGGAACTCCCATCTTAGCCAATAATGCAGGAAGAGAATACGGTAAATCAATGGGGTCTTCATCAAGTTCAGGAAGACGGTGTATGCGATCGAGCATAATTGGTATTTTCGCATCTACGAGTCGCTGACCTAACAAATAGGCATCACTTCCGCCAACAATCACTGGAAATTTTAAGGGAAAAGCTTTGCAAAATTCCAAAACATCGATGAGTTGTCGCAAATCGTTGGCATGAAAATACGTTCTTTTTGAACCTTGAAAACAATCTTTCATCGCCTCAAGGCGAAGGTCTTTCTCGGGTTCTTGACCCTCTGCATAAACACTCGCCAACTTAAAAAACTGACTAAGGAAGCTGACTTCCTTCAAATAGTGTTGTTCGCGGTTAACGGCATCTTCTCCTTTTCTTGGGTTGCTCAGTGAAAGGTTGGGCCAATTAACATGGATGCCATCATCACGCATCACGGTAGCATCTTCCCAATTCCATCCACCCGTGGTCATGATCGACGAGCTTCCAGAAACAAAACCTCCCCTAGGAGTTGATTGGACCAATAATACCCCATTAGTTTTAACGGTTTCCAATACCTTCGACTCAGCATTGAAAGCAATTTGGGAGCGAATATGGGGATTCAATTCCCCCACTTCGTCGAAATCATTGGTTGCTCGTACAGCATCAATTTCTGTGAGACCCAGCGTGCTATTGGCCGCGACAAATCCTGGGTAAACGTGCTGATTCGTTGCATCAATTACTGTATCCCATTCCTTGGTATTATAGGAATTGCTTAAGGCATTTTTTATGGCGATAATTTTACCGTCCTCAATTTCGATCAAACTTGACGTAATTTCCTGTCCTTCAATTGGGTGTAGATGTCCATTAACCAATAATATTCTTTGACCATGAGCAATCCCAAGCCCTAAAATAATTATTAATATACAAATTTTTCGTATCATCAATGCATGTTTTCGTTGGAACTGCCTTCCTCTCCTAGGGTATCGCACTGGTAGAATTTTTTCTTCTTTGGAAGGAGGGTTCTTTTTGCTTCAGAGGTGGAAGAGTTTTCACTCATTTTCAACAGCAATCGCATCTTCTCATCGTTGTTTTTTTCTTGTAAAACGGCATTCTGTTCTTCACTGAAGTAGGTTACCCCTTCAAGCATTGTCATTTTTACTTTGGCAAATATCGAAAGAGGATTGTCTGACCAAAGAACAAGGTCGGCATCTTTACCAACGGATACACTTCCCATCCGTTGATCTAGATGCAGAAGTTTCGCAGGGTTCAAGGTCACCATTTTCCAAGCATCCTCTTCGCTCATACCCCCGTATTTAATGGCTTTTGCTGCCTCTTGATTCAGTCGACGCCCCATCTCTGCATCATCGGAATTAATCGCAACCGTGATTCCCTGTTGGTGCATTAAGGCCGCATTATAGGGAATAGCATCGTTCACTTCGAATTTGTAGGCCCACCAATCCGCAAAGGTAGAACCGCCCACTCCATGCGCTTTCATTTTGTCAGCAACCTTATATCCCTCGAGAATATGGGTGAACGTATTCACGCGAAACCCCATGGAATCTGCCACTTTCATGAGCATATTCACTTCGCTTTGGACGTATGAATGGCACGTGATAAACCTCTTCGAATCCAAAATTTCTGCAAGCACCTCTAGTTCTAAATCCTTACGGGGTGCTTGAGACTCGATTCCTTTTTTATCCTTGAAAGCCGACCAAGATGCTTGATAAGCTTTGGCTCTGTAAAATGCATCGTAAAAGACCTGTTCAACGCCCATCCTTGTTTGCGGAAATCGGATGACATTTCGGTCGCCCCAATTCGTTTGTTTCACATTTTCCCCAAGGGCAAACTTGATGAAACCTGGGGCGTCATTTATTTTCATTTCTTCGGGTGTTTTTCCCCATTTCAACTTTATTAATGCAGATTGACCTCCGATAGCATTGGCTGAACCGTGCAAAAGCTGTGCAGCGGTGACTCCACCGGCCAGTTGTCGATAAATGGAAATGTCTTCTGGAAATACCACATCGCCGATACTTACCTCTGCTGAAACCGATTGTCCACCTTCGTTTACCCCGCGTGAAATAGCGATATGCGAATGTTCATCAATAATACCTGAAGTTAAATGAAGTCCGCGGCCATTGATGATTTTAGCATTGGAAGGATAATTGGGTTTTGTAGCGCCGACGTACGAAATCAATCCATTTTGCACAACAGCAAATCCGTTTTGGATGATTCCTTTGGCATCGTTGGTCCAAATGGTTACGTTTTCAAAAACCGTCGTTGATTCCGATGGCAATTGATTAAAACCATAGGCCATGTTGGGAAACCAGCAGGAGGGAATTGGGTGGTTATGTACTTTGATTCTACCTGAAGTATCTGAAGTCCGAAGTTTACGTATCGCCGACCACTGTCCCCAGCTACCATCTGGATAGACCACATCGCCCTCCCAAACGCTTCCATTTCCAACGCTTTTACCTCTCAATAAATAGGGTTCAACTTTTTCTCGATTTTTCAAGGTAAATTGCAGTGTAACATTTGTTTCGGAAACCGAAAAGTTAACCGACGTTTTCAAGGTATCCCGCTTGTAAAGCCTGAGTTTGGCATCCCACACATCTTTGAGTTCTATTAAGGAAACGTTGGGTTTCTGCGGATTGCCGTTCACTACCATTTCATAACGACCATTTTTCAGATTAAGATTATATTTTCCAAGCGTATTTGGAATAAATGGTTTAATTGATTCGGGTTTACCTAAGCACCACATTTCATGCAGATCCGATTCAAAATAGAAAGGGTCCTTGTTATACAAACCAAAACTTGCTAAAGCCCCTGGATTCAAACTTCCTACCAAGGAATCAAGGCCCAAGAAGGACGCAGGAACTTGGGTCAGGGCAGCGAGGACGTCTTCAGGTTTGGCTCCTAAGGCAATCAATTTCCGAAGAGCAGACCACACTGAGCTAGCTTGAGTACCCTCGGTGGTAATCGCTACGGAAACACCTTGATTTCTCAGCAAAATAAAATTGTAGGGCGCTAATTCCCAATGTTTCAAATCTTCAATCGAAAGATTCCGTGCAGTGTATGGGTCGTTGATATCAAATGCCTTGGGGAAATTTAGGGGAACCACTAATGAAGCGTTAATTTCTTTGAGTTTATCCGCAATTGCGTATTCATCTCCGGTAGTTAAATACACCCACTTCCTTTTAAATTCTTGAGCAATTTTTTCGGCACGAAGAATATCCCATTTATCGTTTACTTTGAAGAACGAAGGCAACTTATCGGCTTTCAGCCAAGCTTCCATCGATTGTTTTCCAAGGGGAGCATCAGGATGGAATCTGTAATAGTTTAAGTCATAGAACGCTTGTCGCAAAAGCGCAATAGAACCCATGAGCGATGAGGGATAGGTTTGTTGAGATACTCCTTTATTGAAGGAAAAATGGGTTGATAATTCGGTTCGAACAACAAAATCACTTGCTTTGGAAGCTCCAATAGCAATGAGCGGTGCAATTCCTTGAACGATACCGTCGTTTTGAATCGGAGTAACAAAACCAAAACCCAGTTTTTTCAATTCGTTAAAACGATCATCGCTCGAATTCAATCCCTCCACCCCACATACCTCCGGATGAATGGCTTCATTCCAGTAGTAGTCGCCTTTTTTTGCAGATTCTAGCTGAGGGTAATATCCTTGATAATCCGATTTTAACTTGAGGGCACCTGCATTGGAATGCGTTTCAATAAAAGCTGGAACTATGGTGTAGCCTTCTCGATCAAATTCAACGTATCCATCGGGGATTTTAATGAACTCGCCAACGGCAACCACCTTTTTATCGGCAATAAGCAGGGTAGCGTTGTTAAGTTTTTGGGTTGGACTCACATAAATATCCACCTTTGTAATGGCGATTTTATTGAGTTCTGTCGATGAAACACCATTTTCCGGACGAAATTGCGCTATTAGAAACGTACCCCACGTAAGGAAAAGACCTAGCATTAACCCATTTCTCATAGTTCAAAAATACGCAAACTAAAGCTAACCGACATATTTCATTGCTTCTCGGCGGGCTAAACCCTTAAGTTCCTCCACTTCCACCACCTCTCTCACCCAAAGGGGGTTCCATTTTGACACTTCGCGCAAACTCCAACCGATGGCTTTCTGGATGAAAAATTCTTGGTCGGATTTGAAGGAATGGATGAAATGCTGCAACAAGGCTAAATCGGTTT
>JBJTXE010000277.1:0-2236 GCA_046082075.1 Bacteroidota bacterium | reverse complement strand
CAGTATGCGAACGAATTTCAATGGCAAGGGTTGGGTTGTCGTTCATCACCTTAATCACGTCTTTAAGTTTGTTTTTTGAATAGTCGGTAAGATTGTACCGGTCAAACTGATAGTTGACCAAGTACGGCCCTCCGATAAATCCTTTCTGCGTTGCTTCCAGTTGGAAATTAACTGTGACCACGGAATCCGATAAAAGGTCTGCATCTACGATGGCTGAAGCAGCCAAATATCCTTCAGCCGTAACATTTACTGTTCCTTTAACATGATCTTCGTATTGGTATTTGTCGAGGATATTCGAGAAATACATTCCGTTAGAACCAGAAGTCGCAGAGACGGTTTTTTCGTCCATGGTTAAGGCAACCGTTGCACCCGCAATTGGGGCTTTGGTGGTAATATCCACCACAACACCTTTAATCTCATACGTCGGGAAGGGAATAATGACTTTGTCTTCATCAATGATTAACAATTTCTTTTCAATCATTTCGAACTCACTGTCGCATCCCGTTTTAAACTTATCGGTAAACGGTTTTTTGGTTTCAGGACCATAATAATAAGCGATTTCATATTCTTTACATTTCTCAAGCGCAGAAACAAAAACACCATCGCGCATTCTCGAGGTTAATACCGTTTCCATCGTGTTTGCACAGTTGGTACATTTGAGGGTCATGTACGAATTTTCAGGAATTGGTTTTCCTTTGGTATTAACAATTCTACCGTTTAATACAGCGGTTCCAGCAGGAGTTTCTTCTACCCCTACCCAATAAACATCGTAGCCTCCTTGTCCTCCAATGCGGTTAGAGCTAACAAAAGCCTCTTTCCCGTTCGCGGTCATACTGTATGAAATTTCATCCGAGAAGGAGTTCACTTTTGCCCCAACATTTACCGGTTTGGACCACATGCCGTTTTCATCGCGAGTGGCTTTGAAAATGTCGAATCCTCCCATGCTCCCCTTGCTGTTTGAGGCAAAATAAAGGGTCTTGCCGTCTAGTGAAATGAACGGAGCCATTTCGTCCTCTTCAGAATTAAGCATGGCCAAGTTCTTGGCGGGCCCCCAATTATCTCCGGTTTTTTCCACTATGAATAAGTCCCAACCTCCTTTACCGCTTAACGCATTGGAAACAAAATACGCCGTGTTTCCATCGGAACTCACATTGAATTGAAGGTTAAATGGTGCGGTCTTTTCCTTTTTGTTGTCGATGTTGAAAGCAACTTCTTTCTCCTTGGAAAAAACACCGTTGCTAAATTCCGAGCTGTAAATCTTGGGATTATTCCAAGAAGAATAATGAACTTTTCGTTCGTTCGTGCTAATCGAGCTGATTAACTCATCAATTTTGGGTTCATTCATGGGGAATAAATTCGCGTCGCTCCAACCTTCTTTCGTTTTGGAAAATTGGTAAATGTCCGCGGGAAGTACATTGAACATGGGTTCGACATAGGCTAAGGTGGTATTGTTTTCTCTGGCACGAGCGGAAGAAATAAGCAACGATTTTCCATCGGCCGAAATAAAGGCATTTTGGTCGTTGTATGCTGTGTTAATTGGAGGATAAAGAACCGTACTCTCAGGTTTTGCCATTCCCCCGAGCTTTTTAGCCGCGGAGATTTGTTCTACCCGAACTTTAGCATCTGGAATCAAGGTAGAGTTTTTTTGCGTTTCAGCTAGGAATTTGTTGTAGTTCAATAAGGCCTTATCTAAATTACCCAATCGATGATGGCAAACCCCCATGTGGTAAAATACATCAATTGGCGCAGCGGTTTCGCGTGGATTGTAGATGTCGTAATTAATCTGCGTTTTGGCGGAACCTAATTCTAAATGCTTCAATGCTGTTTCCGGATCTCGATTTAAACCCAACAATATGAAGCCTTTACGATAATTGTAATTGCCGTTTTTGGCATTTAATTTTAACAATTGGTCTGTTACGATATCTGCGAAATAGTAAAAATTTTCCTGTAGAAACCTGGAACATTCAGTAACCAATTGAGGCTCTTCAGTAGCGGATACCATCTTACGAACCTCGCTTTCCGTCATTTGGGCGAACGAATATTCTGCGAAAAGACAAAGAAATACAACAACAATTTTCATTATGTAAATTTGGGTTAAGTTAATTATAATTTTTTATTTCCATCAAATTGCTCTAAATAATCAGCGACACGTCTAACGAACTGTCCCCCCAAGGCACCGTCCACTACGCGGTGATCGTAAGAATGGGAAAGGAACATTTTCTGCCGAATGGCAATC
>JBJTXE010000276.1:0-5064 GCA_046082075.1 Bacteroidota bacterium | reverse complement strand
CATCGGAGACCAATGCCACTTGCTCATGCGCTTGAATTTGCCGAATTGCTTCCTGCAATTGCGCGTGCTCGTTGTTCGAATGAAACGAAAGCAGTTTTTTATGAATATCGAAATGACTAAGTAATACCCTTGTTACGCGGGTGTCTTCCGCAAAAATCAAGTCGCTTTGTTTGAGCATGCGAAGCGCTCGAAGGGTAATGTCTTCTAAATTTCCTATTGGAGTCGGTACAATGCAAAGTTTAGCCATTCTCAAATGTTTTAGCCAAAGACTCTTTTAACTACATCCTCCAATTTCTTGCAAGCAATCAATTGAATATCATAGATTTCGGGTTTGAGGCCTTTGTTATATTCAGAAATAAAAATGTGGGTATAACCCAATTTCTGAGCCTCGGTAATTCTCGTTTCAATCCTGTTAATCGGACGAATCTCTCCGGATAAGCCCACTTCTGCTGCAAACGTAAAAGCGCGGTTAACAGGAATGTCGGCATTGGAGGATAGAACCGCCATGATCACCGCTAAATCAACCGCTGGGTCGTCGACCTTGATTCCTCCGGCAATATTTAAAAATACATCTTTAGTGGCCAACCGAAAAGCGCAGCGCTTTTCTAAAACCGCTAGGAGCATATTCAAGCGCTTGGCATCAAATCCATTCGATGAACGTTGTGGAGTACCATATGCAGCGGTACTTACCAAAGCTTGAACCTCCACCTGTAAAGGCCTCAACCCTTCCAAGGTAGTTGAGATGCACGAACCGCTCAACGTACCATCCGTATTCGTAATTAAAATCTCCGAAGGATTCTCTACCATTCGCAATCCTGTTCCTTGCATTTCGTAGATTCCCAACTCATTGGTGGACCCGAACCGGTTTTTTACGGTTCTCAACAATCGGTAAAAATGATTTCTATCCCCTTCAAATTGAAGTACCGCATCCACCATATGTTCTAACACTTTAGGACCTGCAATACTCCCTTCTTTCGTGATATGGCCAATTAGAAAAACGGGAACATTGGATTCCTTTGCGTAACGCAACAAAAGCGCGGTACACTCTCGCACTTGACTCACGCTGCCCGGTGCACTTTCTATTTCAGGATAAAACAAGGTTTGTATCGAATCTACAATGAGTAAATCCGGGGCTAATTTGGTTGAATGGTTGATAATCTGTGTTACATCGGTCTCGATCAACAAATGGCAATTAGGATTGCTGATACCTAGCCGTTCAGCCCGCATCTTTATTTGCTGTTCACTTTCCTCGCCGGATACATAAAGCACTTTCAGCTGCTCTTTCACGGCCATTTGTAGTAGCAACGTCGATTTTCCAATACCAGGATCTCCACCTATTAAGATAATCTCACCGAGAACTAAGCCTCCACCCAAAACCCGGTTTAACTCGCTGTCTTTTAATTGTATCCTAGCCGTTCCAGCCTCTTGAATTTCTGTTAACAACACCGGTATATTCTCCGTTCGCTGGCGAGAAAACGGTTGGCCTTTCGCCGCCGGTCTTACCACCGTTTCTTCCACCAAGGTGTTCCATTCGGTGCACGAAGGACACTTACCCACCCATTTTGGTGACTCATAACCGCACGATTGACAAAAAAAAGCAGTTTTTGTTTTGGCCATAGAACAAAAGTACATCAATTGCTATTATGCATTTGAAATAAATATTGGAAGAAAAAAAATTATTTTAAAAATGATTTCGATAATGCAAAAAAATTAATTTTGCCCCGTTGAATAACCCTTTATATGTCTAAACGAAGATCGATTATCAGTTACGACAAACTCACCATCGAGCAAAAAAAACAAATCCTGCGAGATTTTCCCGATGGCTATATCAATCATTTATCCACCGTTAAAACCCCAACTGGTGATATCCTCGATGCCTTAATTTGGGAGACCGATGAGGTGATTTATCTCGTAAAAATCACAAAAGTTCCACCAAAAGCTAAACCCGTAATCGAGGATGACGACGACGATTTGGACGATGATTTCGACAAAGTTCCCGACATCAACGATGACGACGAAATGGACGAGGAGGAGGAGGATGAATACGATAAACCAGACGATGACGGGGGAAGCGACGAAGACGAAGACGGGGGAAGCGACGAAGACGAAGACTAGTTTCTTTCAATAATTCACGGAGATTCTTACCTTTGATACAATAATTATTGTGCAAAGGATATGATCAAAACTTTCGATCCCAACAGCATGCTTTCTAAAACCACGGTGGATAAAGTTGGGGTTGAAGAGCGCGTTGCAAGGTTTCAAACACGCAGCATCAAGAACGAATCCAAGTTGCAAGGACTAAAAATGGTCCTCAACATGATAGACCTTACCACCTTGGAAGGTAAAGACACCCCAGGCAAAGTGCAACAGATGTGTTACAAGGCACAACACTTGCACGATGTTCAACCTGGACTTCCCAACGTAGCCGCAGTATGCGTTTATCCTTCAATGGTTGGGGTGGCGCGAAAAGCATTGGGCAACTCATTCGTTAAAATTGCCTCGGTATCAACCGCCTTTCCTTCGGGACAATCTACACGAGAAATCAAAATTTCCGATACAAAATTTGCAGTAGACCAAGGAGCCGATGAAATCGACATGGTGATTTCACGGGGAAAATTTCTTGCCGGAGAATACGCTTTTGTGTTTGATGAAATTGCCGCTATCAAAGAAGCGTGTGGTAAGGCAAGGCTCAAAGTGATTCTGGAAACTGGCGAGCTCAGCACCTTAGATAACGTTCGTTTAGCGAGCGATATAGCAATCCATGCAGGAGCCGACTTTATAAAAACCTCTACTGGAAAGATTCAACCCGCGGCAACAATGCAGGTGACCTATACCATGCTCATGGCCATTAAAGATTACTACGATCAAACCGGCATCATGGTCGGTATGAAACCGGCGGGTGGAATTTCAACCTCTAAACTTGCATTGCATAACCTTGTAATGGTCAAAGAAGTATTGGGTAATGCTTGGCTTACCAATGAATGGTTTCGTTTTGGAGCAAGCAGCCTCGCCAACGATGTACTGATGCAAATTATGAAATCAACCACAGGGCTTTACCAATCTTCCGATTATTTTTCAATTGATTAATCATGGCAAAAAACACTTCTACACAAAATACAACGGAATGGAATTACGCTGCTTCTCCGGAAAGCACGAGTCACATTCGTTTGGAAAAAAAATACCAGCTTTTCATCAATAACGAATGGGTTTCTCCAAGTTCGAAAAAATACTTCCCAAGCACCAATCCAGCCACGGAAGAGGTACTCGCAGAGGTTGCATGGGCAAATGACGCTGACGTGGACAAAGCCGTTAAAGCAGCCCGTAAAGCCTATCAAGAAGTTTGGTCAAAACTTTCAGGGGCTGAACGGGGAAAATACATTTATCGTATAGCACGAATGATGCAAGAACGAGCAAGGGAATTTGCGGTCATTGAATCGTTGGACTGCGGAAAACCTATACGTGAATCTAGGGATGTTGATGTCCCTTTGGCGTGCAATCATTTCTTTTATTATGCCGGATGGGCCGATAAATTGGAATATGCCATGCCGCACAAAAAACCGGAGGCTTTGGGTGTTGCAGGTCAAATAATTCCTTGGAACTTCCCCTTGTTGATGGCCGCTTGGAAAATCGCTCCTGCCCTTGCTGCTGGGAATACCGTCGTGCTCAAACCGGCAGAAACCACCTCATTAACCGCTTTGAAATTAGCCGAAATCATTAAAGATTCGGGCTTGCCTCCCGGTGTAGTGAATATCGTAACGGGATACGGCGACACTGGAGCTGCCATCGTAAACCACCCCGACATCGATAAAATAGCCTTCACGGGTTCTACAAATGTTGGGAAAATCATTCAACGAGCCATTGCGGGAACGCACAAAAAATCCACCTTGGAGCTTGGCGGTAAATCCGCCAACATCATTTTTGACGATGCGCCCATCGACCAAGCCGTGGAAGGAATTGTCAATGGAATTTTCTTTAACCAAGGGCATGTATGTTGTGCCGGTTCACGTTTGTTCGTGCAAGAAAATATCGCCGAACGTGTGATTCACAAATTAAAATCTCGGATGGTAAGCTTGTACGTAGGTAATCCTTTGGATAAAAACACCGACATTGGAGCGATTAATTCGAAAGAACAATTGGAAACCATTGAGAAGTACATTCGGATTGGAAAAGAAGAAGGCGCGGAAATCTATCAAAGCCAATGCGCGATTCCTTCGAAAGGTTATTTTTGCAGGCCCACTTTATTCACGGGGGTTTCTCAGTCTCACGTCATCTCCCAAGAAGAAATTTTTGGCCCAGTATTGACGATACAAACCTTCCGAACCGTGGACGAAGTGATCCAGAAAGCTAATAATACTCCGTATGGCCTGGCAGCAGGTGTTTGGACCGATAAAGGATCTCGAATTTTTAACCTTACCACCAAATTGCGGGCTGGAGTTGTTTGGGCCAACACCTATAACAAATTCGATCCTGTTTCACCTTTCGGCGGGTATAAAGAAAGTGGTTTTGGAAGAGAAGGTGGCGTTCATGGATTGGGCGCATACTTAAAATAGACCTGTAAAATTCAACCATAGAAGATTAACCATGAATATCTTGAAAACGTATAAAATATATATCGGCGGCGCCTTCCCAAGAACGGAATCTGGGAGGTATTATCCCATTGCAGACTCGAAAGGAAATACCTTGGCGAACGTTTGTTTATCCTCTCGCAAGGATGTTAGAAACGCGGTGCTTGCTGCTCGTAAAGCTTTTGGAGGCTGGTCGGAGAAAACCGCTTTTAACCGCGGGCAAATCCTATACCGAATTGCCGAAATGTTGGACGGTCGCAAGGGACAATTCATCGATGAGTTGGTACTTCAAGGAATCAGCAAATCCAAGGCCGAAAAAGAAGTCCAGCAATCCGTGGACCGATTGGTCTATTATGCAGGTTGGGCCGACAAATACCAGCAAATTGCAAGCAGCGTGAACCCGGTGAGTTCCTCTCATTTTAATTTTTCTGCCTTAGAATCAATGGGGGTTATTGGGATTATTGCTCCTCAGGAAAACTCCTTACTTGGCCTGATAAGT
>JBJTXE010000275.1:0-2507 GCA_046082075.1 Bacteroidota bacterium | reverse complement strand
CAAATGGATATTCTTGCTGAGACTATTTCGCATCGTACCTTAACCATGTATTTACGCTACGGTTTTGAAATTTACGACACATTGAACGACGCAAATGGAAGCACAATATACTTTATACGGCGTCCTTGGAACCGTTAATCTTGTCCTTTAAGGATTGATATGCATCTACATACGTTGGATGATTCGTTTTGAAAAACCGATCCCATACATTGAGGTAAATTCCAAAGTTGAAATTTCCAAATTCGTGATGCTGCGAATGGTGAAAGGAAGTGTTGAAAATATTAAAAATGGGAGGTTTTTTAGCCCTCAACTCATAGCCTGAGTGACCATAAACTGTCATGAATAATAAAAATGCGATAAAAATAGCATGAACCAAAGGATGAATCGGCATAACCAAAGGCGGGATTAGCACAATAAAAATTTGAATAAAGCCTTCTACAGGGTGAAACGAAAATGCAGACCATGCATTAACCGTATGGGATTGATGATGATGCATATGAATGTACTTAAGCATCAGGGGCAGGTGCAATAAGCGATGTGAAGCATAGAAATATACATCGTGTATGAATAGAGCTATCAATAAACTTGCAGGGAGATACATTATGCTGATGATTTCCAATGGAGTGTTGGAATAAAACTTACCATAGCCAAAGGTTGTTGCAACATCCAATATTGCACCGAATCCGCCGAATACGAAGAGGTTTATCACGGTTAGCACCCACTCTTTATGGGTGTTTTTAGATGCTTTTCTACCTGGAATGGCTAAACGGTTGACTTTTTGGCCCATTATTATATCGAAATAATAAAAGAAGATGATGAACAGAAGCGCCGTTATAGGGATGAAAAAAGTAAAAAACATGAATCTTAGGAAAGTGAAGTAGTTATGCCGTTATTTTTTAATAAACGGTAATGGGCAAAATAGGCGTTTATAAAACTTGATTCGTGGCGATAATCCAGTCCGAATTCTCGACATGTTTGGGCAATAATGGGGGTTAAATTTGGATAATGAACATGGCAAATTGAAGGAAACAAATGATGGGTGACATGGTGGTTAAAGCCTCCAAAAAGCAAATTCAATAGCCAGTTTTGGGTGGCGAAATCAATGACTGTTAAAACTTGATGATGCGACCAAGAATGGGGCATGAGTCCTTCTTTATCGGGCAAAGGGAAGCGTGAATGCTCGGCTACGTGCGAAGGAATTAAAGCAAGGGTAATGGTAATGCTGGCAGCAAAATTCATGCATAAAAAACCCACCGCGAACCAAGCACTCGAAAGGGACGAAATTGCCAAGGGTACCACGATCATTGCGAAAAGGTACAAGGACTTAAACAAAAACAATTTGATCCATTCCCAGGAAGTATGATGAGGTTGGGTGAGTGAACCTATTTTTCTTGCCTTAAAGTCTTTAAAATCCCTGAAATACAACCAGTTGATGGTATACAAAAGGTAAAGAAATGGAGCGTAGATAAATTGGTACTTATGAATTCTGTGCAACACATCGGTTGGAAATATTCGAACCAAAGGATTTTGCTTGAGGTCCGCGTCTTCATGAAGGATATTTGGAAACGAATGGTGAGAGAAAACATGCCGCATTCGCCACATATACGAATTAGCGCCCAGCACATCAAATAGATGCAGAAAGGTTCGGTTTACCCAAGCGTTGGAGGAGATTGCCGAATGCGCGGCATCATGCGCTACGTTAATCCCAATCAAAATGGCCAATGGCCCCATGCAAATCATGGCAATAATTGCATAAAGGTTGGTTTCGCACATTAAAAGCAGGCAATAGCAGCCAAGGTAAAGCGAAACCAATATCAAAGCTTTGATGAAAAAGAAAGGATTGGCAAGGCGTGAATTCTGGGAGGTATTGAAATACTGTGCTACACGCTCGTTGACGGTCTGGTAAAATTGATCCGTTTCCGCTTGGTATCGAACTCCCATGTTATTGCAATGCGTTTTTTTTCTGCAATTCCGTGTATAATTCTTTAGAAAACCTAGAAAGTTCCCCCGGCGTTTTAAATTTTGCAAGCCTCTTATAGTGCGTTTTTCCCGTAAAAATTTCCCGACTCAAAAAATACCCCTCGGCCTGTAAAAAAAGGCTGCGCTTAAGAGTAGAGGGGACGGGTATTTTCTCGAAAACTATGGTTGTTGGACCTGCCGTAGGTGTACTTACCCAATAATGATTATCGGCACTTGTTACCTTTTCGATTTGGGAATGACCCTCGGCATCGTTTACCACCGACGGGGTGATTGAATGGGTGACATGGATGAGGTTCTCTTCCTGCGCTGCAAGTGCAAGATAATCCACTTCCCAAAAATGGAAACCCGATAAAAGGCGCAGTTCTAATGCTTTAGAACCATCTGTGGTAATGGGTATCGCCAGGTTTTCAAAGGCAACATCTCCTAGCAAATCTAATTCCGTGAGGGGTTCCCAAGCTCCATTCTTTTTTATTTCAACTCGCAATTTAATGCCCTCTTGCCGCATCCAAGCTTCCCGATCCTCTTTG
>JBJTXE010000274.1:0-2529 GCA_046082075.1 Bacteroidota bacterium | reverse complement strand
AATGAACGATTTCTTCTTGAAACCGCAAAAAGGAACGAATTCCTTAGGGATAGTTTTTAAGTCTAGAAACATAGGATAGAGTTTAGGTTTTCAAAAGATAGAAATAATTTTTTCAAATTCCAAACTTTTTAAAAAAAAAATCGGTTGTGACCTTACCAAGGCAAACGAGCGTCCGCCGATACCGTTTGATCAACAAAAACACCCTCGTGATACAAGAAATTTCCTGCGATGGCAATCATGGCCGCATTATCCGTACAGTACTTGGGTGGGGTGAAGTAGAAGTGCAGGTCGGTTCTTTCGTTCGACCATTCTTTGATTTTTTCGCGTAGCCCTGAATTAACGGAAACTCCTCCGCTCAAAGCAATATGTTGGATTCCGGTCTGAGCTTGAGCTTTCTTCAATTTGTCCATTAAAATATCCGTTATGCTTCCTTGAATGGAAGCGCACAAATCCGCTAGATGCTGCTCGATAAAATGTTCGTCAAGTTCTACTTGCTTTCTAAGGAAGTAAAGAATGGAAGTTTTTAACCCACTGAAACTGAAATCCAATCCCTCAATTTTCGGTTTCGAAAAAGCAAAAGCCTTTGCATTTCCCGCTGCAGCGAATTGATCAATGTGCGGTCCTCCAGGGTAAGCAAAACCCAGCATTTTTGCCGCCTTATCAAATGCTTCCCCTGCTGCATCATCGATGGTCTTACCTATGATTTCCATGGATAAGGCGTTGTTTACTACCACTAATTGCGTATGTCCGCCGCTTACCGTGAGGCAAAGAAAAGGGAACGCGGGGGCATTCATTCCTTGTTCTTCTATAAAATGGCTCAAGATATGGGCTTTCATGTGGTGCACGGCTATGAGCGGTTTTTGAAGTGCTAAAGCAAGGCCTTTGGCAAAAGAGGTCCCTACCACCAAAGATACCTGTAGTCCAGGACCTTGAGTAAAGGCGATGGCATCGAGTTCATCGAGACGAATCGCTGCTCTTCGAACAGCCTCCTGAACTACTTCCGCAATGTGTTCCATGTGGGCTCTGCCAGCGAGTTCGGGCACAACCCCTCCATGTTGTGCATGAATTAATTGGACACTTGTTACATTCGATACAACTTTTCGTCCCCGTAGGATGGCCACTCCGGTGTCGTCGCACGAGGATTCGATGCCAAGGATGAGTGGATTATTCAACGCAATGTTTATCTTTGTTCAGGATGCCAAAAGTAGCGAAATTTTTTCTCCGAGGTTGTGGGGTTTTCCTTGAAATTTTAGTAATTATACTTATCCTCTTAGCGTTTTTTATTCGCAGCAGTACCTTTCAAACCTATCTTGCGCACAAAGCCGCATCCTATTATTCCAAAGAATGGAAAACCCAAGTGCAACTTCAACGGGTGGACATTGATTTTTTCGACCGAATTTATATTGAAGGAGTAAAGTTACTGGACCTAAAGCAACGTACGCTTTTGAAGGTCTCATCGCTCGAAGTAAAAATACTGGATTTTGGCATGGAACACCTTACCTTGGAAGAAATCGTAGTTTCCAACGGAAAGGTTTGGGTTTGCGCTGAAAAACCCAATGGAGTGATGAATTTTGCTTTTATTTCCGACTATTTTGCTTCCTCCGACACCTCCTCAAGTTCGAGCCCTTTTTCCCTTGAGCTTCGTCGTATTTCATTTAAAAATACGGCATTGCGTTACGACGATTTCAGGGTAGCAGAGAGCGAATTCGGATTGGATCCAAATCATGTGGAAATTAAAGGATTGAATTTGGAGATGTCCAAACTTGCACTAGATGGTCCGAATATATCCTTCGCGTTAGATCACTTTTCGTTCAGAGATCGTTCTGGCCTAGCGATTAAAGAGTTATCCGCTTCCTTTGCGATGGATGCTACTTCTTTATGTTTATCGCATGTTAACTTGTTGTTCAATGGCTCCAGCCTTCGGATGAACACGATAAAATATGCATTCGATCAACAGAGCGATAGAAACGATTTCTTAAACAAGGCAAAAATATCCTGCGTAATAGCCCCGAGTACCATTGACATGAGGGATATTGCTCTCTTAGTTCCGGAATTAAGAGGAATGAATGAGAAGATATCGATAAAAGGTCAATTGTACAACGTTCCAAACCGATTGAAGATTCGGGATTTAGAGGTTGGTATTCGTAAACACACACGGATCAAAGCGAATCTTGAGTTGCCCGATTTTAGTGATTGGAAGGCATTCAACGTGCGTGAACAAATTGTGGAAGCATGCATTGATGTAAAGGAGCTCAATGAGGTTAAATTACCGGGAGGGAAACCGTTAAATCTAGGGAACCAAGTATTATCCTTGGGTACAATAGCATGGAAGAATCTTAATCTTACCACGAAAGGCGGAACTTTGCGCTTAGACCCTGTCGAAGTTTCTACGTCACTAGGGACTTTAGTGGTAAATGCCCCTGTGAAGTTGACCCCTGGTAGTACAGGGATTGACATCGAGAATTTAGATGTTGCTAAGGATTTACTGCTCATCAATGCATTGAATCTTGGGCCGCTTACCGAGCTTAC
>JBJTXE010000273.1:0-2422 GCA_046082075.1 Bacteroidota bacterium | reverse complement strand
CCAAGCGTAACCATCGATTTGTTGATTGGTAAACCACGGATCGATCACCAGTGAAAAATCGGTCGTTTCAATCAACCAAGAACTATCGTCCGTGAGTTTCGTGAATTTCATCAACTCATAAACAGCCTTATAGCCTGCCCTAATTTAGGTCGAATTTCCGTACGGTCTATGATAAAATCCAAAAATCCATGCTCCAATAAAAACTCCGAAGTTTGAAAGCCGTCGGGAAGATCTCTTCCAATGGTTTCTTTCACGACTCGAGGACCGGCGAATCCAATCAGCGCTCCTGGTTCTGCGATGTTGATGTCTCCGAGCATAGCGAACGAAGCAGTTACGCCGCCAGTGGTTGGGTCCGTTAAATAGGAAATGTAGGGTAATTTTGCTTCGGAAAGCAATCCCAAATTGCCGGAAACCTTCGCCATTTGCATTAGGGAATATCCTGCCTCCATCATTCTCGCTCCCCCCGACTTGGAAATAATCATGAATGCGGCTTTGAGTTCAATTGCTTTCATGATGGCCCTGGAAATTTTTTCTCCCATGACACTCCCCATGGAACCTCCAATAAAACCGAAATCCATGGCTGCAACCACCAATGGCTGCCCTTCTATGGTACCATGTGCCGTGCGAACAGCATCCTTTAATCCCGTCGCTTTTTGGGTGCTTTTTACGCGGTCCGTATACTTTTTTGTATCCTCAAAACCCAATGGATCACCGGAACTTAAGGCCGCATCCAACTCGGTAAATTTGCTTTCATCGAAGATAATTTCGAAATACGTCTGCGCATCGATGCGTTCGTGGTGCGAACATCGGTCGCAAACGAAATTCATTTTCGCTAAATCCGTTGTGATAAATAGGGTTTTACAATTGGAACACTTGGCCCAATACCCATCCGGGGTTTCTTTTTTCTCTTCGGTCTTCGTAGTGATCCCCTCTTTGTTTCTTTTGAACCAGCTCATAATGTATTGATGTTATTGAGATCGGAAAAGGATTGTTCCAAACGCTTCATGAACGTAAGTTCACCGTCGCGCAACCATTTTCTCGGATCATAGTACTTTTTATTCGGTTTATCGTCGCCTTCTGGATTTCCAATTTGCGTTTTCAGGTATTCTACGTTCTTAACGACATAATCGCGAACGCCTTCGGTAAAAGCGAATTGTAAATCGGTGTCAATGTTCATTTTAATCACCCCATAACCGATGGCCTCACGAATCTCTTCTAAGGTTGAACCCGAACCGCCATGGAACACAAAATCCACAGGATTTTGACCGGTGTTGAATTTAGTTTGAATGAAGTCCTGAGAATTTTTCAAAATAACGGGTTTCAATACAACATTACCCGGCTTGTAAACGCCGTGTACGTTCCCGAACGCTGCTGCAATGGTAAACCGAGGAGAAATTTTCATCAATTCTTCATATGCAAAAGCCACTTCTTCAGGCTGTGTGTACAGTTTAGAACTATCGACGCCTGAATTATCCACTCCGTCCTCTTCCCCACCCGTAATGCCCAATTCAATTTCTAGGGTCATTCCGATTTTGGACATTCTCGCCAAGTAAGCCTTACAAATTTCAATGTTTTCATGGATCGGCTCTTCCGATAAATCCAACATGTGCGAACTGTAGAGGGGTTTACCGGTTTGCGCAAAAAAAGCTTCCCCTGCATCCAATAGACCATCAATCCAAGGTAATAATTTCTTGGCGCAGTGGTCGGTATGTAAAATCACGGTTGCACCATACGCTTCGGCTAATTCATGCACGTGTCGAGCTCCAGAAATACCTCCGAGTATGGCTGCTTTTTCTTCGGAATTCGACAAGCCTTTCCCCGCAAAATAATGGGCTCCTCCGTTGGAAAACTGAACAATAACCGGTGCATTGAGTTTAGCGGCGGTTTCGATTACGGCATTCACCGTAGAAGAGCTGGTCACGTTGACCGCTGGTAGCGCGAATTTCTTTTCTTTCGCCCATTGAAAAATGGCTTGAACTTGGTCTCCGCTTGCTACTCCAGGTAGAATTTTGCTTGACATAAATTACTCAGTTGATGGACGACAAAGATAAAAATAAACATAAATAAAAGCCGATGCAATAATCGAAAGAACCTTGCGTTAACCTGAAAAATTTAGCCTATGTCGTATAAGTACAAAAAAACAAAACGTGTTACCCCCCTGAAAAACGGTCCAACCGTTCCTGTATCCACGGTGACTTTTTTACTGAATTTCAGTAAATCCTTGGAGCAAAATAAAACCAAACTGAAGTTTCCAATCCTTCACAGAAACTAGTCAAAGGCCGGAAATCCGGCCTTTTCCTTTTTTAGCGTAATTTTACCTCATGGGTAACCTATTTTTCGGAGTGCTGGTGTTCCTGGCGACGTATTCCTTCGCTCAAATCACTTGTCCAATCCTACCAAAACCGGTTACTTTCGTACCAGC
>JBJTXE010000272.1:0-2036 GCA_046082075.1 Bacteroidota bacterium | reverse complement strand
GGGATACAAGAACTGAACGGAACATGGGCACTCTATCCGAGTCCAACAGAAGGTACGCTTTATGTACGTGGGTTAAATCAACCTAAACTCGTGGAAATCTTCGATTTATCGGGCCGAAAATTAACGTTGGTACTCGATTATAAAGACGGAGATCAAATTAATGTAATGTCTTTATCAACAGGCATTTACCAAGTTTCTATTGAAGGAAAAATACAACGATTTATCAAGCTCTAATTGTTCCAAACAGTACCGCGAAATACCGCAATGGAAAAAGGCACACCATTGATGTCCGTGTTGCCGGTAAAGCCTCCTAAAAAACCCAAGGTATCGCAATCCTCTGATAGGATATAGGTGGATAAGTCTCCACCGCAAAGTCCAGGATCAAAACTATAAACGATTTGATTCTGAAATGAATACTCCTTTACACTCGCACCCGTTGAGCATGCTTGACTTTTGAATTGTGTCACCTTGGAATTAATGCATGCTGAATGGGTGTACTTATTGCATTGGAACACCATCAACAGCAGCGAAGTAAAAATAAGCATATGATAGTAGCGCATAGTGCGAAAATAGGAAGAATAACCCTACCTTTGCGCCTTAAAATCAAAAAAGCATGAGTTCAGCCTTGGGAAACCACATATTAGTAGAATTTATGAATTGCGATCCGTACATCATGAACGATGTTGCTGCGATTGAACGGGACATGGTCGATGCGGCCAAAAAAGCCGAAGCCACCGTCATTAATTCAACTTTTCACCATTTCTCGCCCTATGGAGTTTCTGGAGTGGTTGTTATTCAAGAAAGCCACCTTGCCATACACACTTGGCCGGAATACGGTTATGCGGCAGTTGACGTCTTCACGTGCGGAGAGATGAACGCTTGGATAGCTTTTGATTATCTTAAAGAAAGTTTTCAGGCTAAGAGCTACTCTGCCATAGAAATGAAAAGAGGTTCTGTGAACTTGTTAACGCGCAACGATTTCGATATCAGCACGATGCGACAGAAAGCCAATGAATGGGTGAATCCAGGATTTTACACGCGCAACGTTTGGTTTACGGATAAAGACGAAAACCAGGCCTTGTCTTTGCGTTTTACCGGTGATGTTTTCTACGACCATCAGTCGCCTTTTCAAAGGGTACGAATTCTTGAATCCTACAAGTATGGAAAAATGTTGGCATTAGACGACATGGTAATGACGACTGAGAACGATGAATTCCACTACCATGAAATGATTTCGCATCCCGCGATGTTCATGCACCCAAACCCAAAGAATGTACTGGTAATCGGCGGAGGAGACGGCGGAACAATTCGTGAGGTTCTTCGGCACAAAGGCGTTGAACAAGTTACGATGGTTGAGATCGATGGAGCGGTCATCGAAGCTTGTAAAGAGCATTTACCTCAAATCGCATCCTCCTTCAACGATCCAAAGCTTACCTTGTTGGTGGACGATGGTATTGCCTTCATCAAAAATGCAGCGCCTGGAACCTATGACGTCATTTTGGTGGATGGATCGGATCCCGTTGGTCCTGCAGAAGGTTTATTTTCCGTTTCATTTTATCAAAACTGCTACAACGCCTTGAAATCGGATGGTGTTTTGGTGGCACAAGGGGAATCGCCTAAGTTCAACGAGAAAGCCTTTTGTGAATTAAATCATACATTACAAGATATATTTGGACGGGACAAGGCACCTGTTTCGCTCTTTTTTGTTCCTACCTACCCTACAGGAATGTGGAGTTTCCAATACGGATTAAAAGGGAACATCGACGCAATAAAAAATTTGCACAACGAAAGCATTGATGGATGTGTTCAACGGGAAGGGCTTCGTTACTACAACAGTGCCTTACATGCTGGCAGTTTCGCATTGCCTAATTTTGTTAAATCATTGCTTTCAAAATCAACGGTGCTTAATTAAAACCTTAAAAAATGAATGTATCAGCTAATAGGGTTGTTACCCTTACCTACAAACTAACGAATCAGATTACCGGAGAAACCATTGAAGAAACCAATGAAACCAACCCCTTGGTTTTTTTGTATGG
>JBJTXE010000271.1:0-2751 GCA_046082075.1 Bacteroidota bacterium | reverse complement strand
AAATGAATGAACTTTCCATACCCAAATTTCTCCGTCCAATTGGGCATGGTTTTCGGCAGAATGTGGGTGTGCATGTCAATTTTCAACATAGCGCGAAGGTACTAATTTTCACCAATCAAGTTGCATGATGAAGTCGTCCATGACAAATCCGTTGCCGATGTCGAAAACAGCCTCCTCACGAACGTACATTCCCATTTTTTGGTAGAATTGAACGGCAGGATTCTTTTTATTCACCTGAAGAAATATAGAATGGCATTTGGATGCTTCGGCTAAGTTTTGGGTTTTCATTAGAAGTTCTTTACCGATACCAAAGCCGTGAAGGTTCGGAAGCACGTAAAGCTTATGCAGCTTGCAATTTTTTTCGACCGGCGTTCCAATCTCAAAGCCTGCATAACCCACGGGTTTTGAATCCAGATAGGCTAGTAGAAACCGTTGTCCATCGTTATGCGCTGTTTCGAGGGCAGGCAAAGAATACATTTTCTCCAACATGTACTCGATTTGCGCTTCGGTAATGATGTTTGCGTAACAAATGGGCCAAATAGTATGGGAAAGATCATGTACAAGCGACAGTTCCGTCGATGTAATTTCTTCAATAATTAAGCCCATCAGTTGACTTTAACGAACGTTTCGGATTGCATTTTACCGTCGAGGTACAGCTGCAAGATGTATTTTCCAGGAGCAAGTTGTTTGACGTTCACGGATTCATTTTGTATGTTCAATTCAAAACGCTCACCGCATTCGTCAATAAGCCAACATTTGGAGGGTAATTCATCTACAAGGGTGAAGTGTAAGGATTCGGAAACGGGGTTCGGGTAAACCGTCCAAGCATTGTTTAGGCTTTTCTCGGGAATTTGAACTAGGTTCAGTGCAGCTTTAACTGCCGCGTATGCATTGATTTTTCCCTTACCCCAAAGCGGACTTCCTTCAACGGGAATTACTCCTGTAAAATTGTCTTGACGCGCGGTCTCTTGGATGATTTGTTTGACTTGATAAGCAGTCAACCATGGATTTGCCTGCAGAATAAGCGCACAAATTCCAGCAACGACCGGACCCGACATGGAGGTTCCCGAAAATTTTGCAAAATCATAGGTTTTATTATTGAAGTTTACGCTTGTAACGGTAGTGTAGGCAACATCGGTAAAGGAGGAAATAGCGCTGCAAATGGAAACTCCAGGAGCAGCAATATCAGGCTTCATGACGCCGTCGTAACGAGGTCCGTGGCTGGAAAAATTGGCGAGTCCACCTCCGACCATGGAACCCCCAGCCGTGGCATAGGACGGGGCGTAAGCGGCTACGCTGATAACATTATCGGAGCAGGAAGGTTCAGATATACCATGGTCATCATCTCCACCCACTGTACCACTTCCCGCATACGAAAATGGCATGCCCCAATTGCCAACGTCGTTGGTAAGTTCTGTGACGTTCCAATAATGCACGGTGCCCGTGTCTGCCGTTGATTTTAAGAGAATTTTATAGGCGGTATTCGTGCATTTAACCCGCAGCCGCATTTGCGGTTTTTGATTCAGAGGATGCGCAGAATCTGCAGCAATGTTGTAAAAAATAGTATCGATTCCTACGGTTAGAAAGGTATCGATGTAAGAATGGGTCGTGTTGGTAGCATAGTAAGGTGATTCAATCAGCGTTGAATTACTCGCGTTTTTGACCACGATTCCGTTCGAAAAAGATCGCCCAACTTCTCCCCAAGCATGGATGCTCTGCCCCCACATGTTGGGATTAGCTGCATACGAATAAAATTCCACCCGCGATTGAACTACGTCGTTGTTGAAACTCTTTTTAAGGTGGAAATTAACGTTTCCGTTGTTTCCTGCCGAATTCACAAAGACAACTCCCAAGTCTGTGTAGGCGGTAATTGCTTGGCTCAATAACGAATTACCATCCAAAGTTCCGAAATGGTAGAGGCCCCAACTCATGTTGATGACCAATCGTTTACCGGCAGCGCTTGCTTTTTGGTACATCCATTCCCAGGCATCGAGTACGGCGGACTCATCCACCAAAAAGGTGACAAATAAAAATTGAGCCTCGTAGGCCATACCTCTGTAAGGAGTTCCCGCTCCCGTTCCCCCGGCAATTGAGGCCACATGCGTTCCATGCGTTGAATAACTGTAGATGTTCGAGGTATCGCTTCCTGCGTTTAAAAGGGCATTGGCCCCCACATATTCTACCCCATAATTAAAACCGGCTGGCGAAGTTCCTACCGTTTTATATTGATCCCACGCTGCAACAATGCGTGTTTGATTCAAAACAGTATCGTAGAATACAGGATGCGTGTAGTCAAAACCCCAATCGGTCACGCCGATATACACGTTTTTCCCGGTAAACCCCTGAGGTAAATCGATGCCTTGATGTACACTGTCGGCATGGGTGTCCTTCAAAGTTTTGTCCAATTGATGGCTAATTTTATCAGCCATGGCTAATACCTCGATTCCTTGAATGTTGAAATCCTCACGACGATCTGTTAGTGGAATTTTAATGCTCACGATGTCCCGTACCGGGTTTCCAATAATGCAATTTCGTCGCTCCAATGACGGCTTATCAAAGTCAAGGTTGATTTTTGCCAAAAACGATAAATAATAACGGTCTTTAATGGTGTGAATTGGATATTTATCTATGGTACTTGAATCCAAACAACCGTCTTTATAATCCAGCTGTAAATGTTCTAAGGCGATACCGTCAGCGCGAGAGATGCGGGTTTGTGCGGATAAAATACCATTAAAACCTAGCATTACCATT